>JAPKBL010000251.1 GCA_028823415.1 Mariniblastus sp. | reverse complement strand
TTGGGTGGGCACCTTGGTCTCGTTTATCATTTAAGCTTGATCCCATTCGTACCACGACTTACTACCTAGGACGTGGCTTGCGTCCGTGTGTTTCGTATTTTTGGATAACGACTCCATCTAGAAAACGGACTGGTATTGCCCAAAAAAAGTTGACAGTGTGTCTGTTTAGTGGTTTGGGTAAATTGTTTGTTTGGTTCACTCTGAATTCACCAACAAAGGCAACTTGAAATGTTGTCTTCTCTGTCGCCATTCGTCGCTCACCTTTCTTGTGAGTGAACGACGAATGGCTCCGACGAAGGCAACATTTGAGCGGCTTGGTTTATCAAAACGGTTTTGGGTTAGGAATCGGTCTCTAGCTGACGTTCGAATTCGATCGGGTGGGTGTAGCCCAATGACGAATGCTTGCGGACTGGATTGTAGAACCGATCGATGTAATCGATGACGGCTCGCGTTGCTTGTTCGTGGGTTTCGTACTTGTTGTTGTACACCTCCTCGACTTTGAAACTGCGGAAGAAACTTTCCATCGGTGCGTTGTCATAGCAGTTGCCTTTGCGGCTCATGCTTTGTTGAATTTTGCACTTTTCCAGTTGTTCTCTAAACGCGCGACTGGCGTATTGAGAACCTCGATCGCTGTGAAGTATCAGGCCCGGTTTTGGTGCTCTGAATGTGACGGCCTGATGGAGCGCATCCAGGGCCAGTTTGGTGTCAATGTTTTGGCTGGTCGCCCAGCCGATGATCTTTCTCGAACAGAGATCCATGATCGTACACAAGTAACTAAAGCCTTCTTTGAGTGGGATGTAAGTGAAGTCCGTCAGCCAAACTTGATTGAGATTTTGCACCTTGAAATCTCGATTCAAAACGTTCTTTGCGATGGGCAGGTCATGTTTTGAATCGGTCGTGTTAGCGCGAAACTTTCGAGCAGATCGAGCTCGCATACCGTGAATTTTCATGAGCCTGGCGACAGTGTTTTTTGAGCAAGCCAGGCCCAACTGTTTGAGCTCTTGATGCATTCGCGGACTGCCATAATCGGCCAACCTTGGCAAGCTGTGAATGCGTTTAATTTCGTTGACGATGACCGTCTGTGTTTGTGCTCGAGCGGACTGCTTTGCGTACTTCCATTTGTAGTAAGCGGCGGTTGTGATGTTTAGGACTCGACATTGAATCGAGATGGGCCATCGCTTCCGATGTTGGAAGACGAATCGACACCTCAGTTGTTTTCTTTTGCAAAGAAGGCCGTCGCTTTTTTTAAGATGTCTCGCTCAATTTTGAGCTGTCTGTTTTCGATTCTTAAGCGTTTCAATTCGGCTTCGACGGACGTGCTTTGAGTGACTTCGTTTTGCAGCGTGCCATCATTTTGGAAGGTCTTTTTCCAGCTGTGAATGAGCGTATCTCGAATCTGCAAATCGCGAGCGACTTGCGCAAACGAGAGCCCTTGTTCGACAACTTTCTTGACAGCTTCCAACTTGTATTCACGGCTAAACGTACGACGCTTCGACATAGTTTGTTCTCCTGTCATCTATCATGACATAAGGAGACTCACTGTCTACCAAATCTGGGTAAGTTCACACGCAGCGTTATCTTGATGCTCGAATTGAAAGGCCCGCTCAAACAGCGGCCTGGCCGCCCAGGATCATGACCACAACCGTGAATAAATCCAGTAGCGAAAGTCGCCAAGACTTTCGGCCGATTGTGCGTCAAACGGCACCGCCGAAACTCTTGGCGAGTTTCGCTACCTCGATGGATCCGTCGATGTCTGGTTCGGGTGAGCGAATCAGCGGACGCAACCTACGCGATGATTTCGTCGATTGGGTGACCGTAGTCGACTTCCAACCGCTTGCGGCCGGGAACTGAGAGGCGGCGCGGGTTGAGGCCAAGCTGCTGCATGACCGTGGCGTGAATGTCAGTGACGTAGTGCCGATCCTCGACGGCGTGGAAGCCGAGTTCGTCGGTGGCTCCGTGGACGGTTCCGCCGTTGATTCCGCCACCCGCCATCCAAACGGAAAAGCCAAAGT
>JAPKBL010000250.1 GCA_028823415.1 Mariniblastus sp. | reverse complement strand
ATGCAAAGCAACACCGGGTTTGGTTTTCCCGCGAGGGATTGTCCGAACCAATTCAGGAGGGGTCGTGGTATTTTGCCGAGGCTGATTCGGCTTATGCGGCTGTCAGGGTTGTGTCGGGAGAGGCGGCATTCGAAAAGGCATCGACCGACAAACGCGCCCGCATTCTAACCTGCGCCGACGACATGTCCCCAGTGATCCTCGAAGTCGCTCGGAAGGCCGATTTCCCCGACTTCAAAACGTTTCGCGATAGCGTCCAGGCTCTGCCGTTTCAATTCGACGGAAGCATCCTGGCCTATACCGGCCTCAGCAAAGATCGCTTCAAGTTCTTCGCCGACCAAAGTGAACGGCCTCAGATCAATGGCTCACCCATCGATCTCGGACCGGACAAAGTCTACGACAGCCCCTTCGTGCAATCCGATTGGGACAGCGGAGTGGTAACCATCCAGTTTGGGGATGAGAAGCGCGTCCTCGATTTCAACCAGAAATGATCGCGCTCTGGAATCATATTTCTCTATCAATTAATACACATGAAACGACTATTTATACTTCTAATTTTACTAAGTGTCTCGCTTGAGGCAAAACAAGCTAAGCCAAATATTATCCTCCTGATGGGCGATGATCACGGCTGGGAAGAGGTCGGATACAACGGCCATCCTTATGTCAAAACACCCTACCTTGACGAGATGGCTGCAGCAGGACTGCGCTTGGATAATTTTTATGCTCAGCCGACTTGTTCCCCTACGCGCGGCAGTGTATTGACGGGGCGGCATCCCAACCGGTATGGAATATTTCGTCCTGGTTATTCAATTCGGCCTGAGGAAGTCACCCTCGCCCATCTTCTTAAAGATGCCGGTTATGCAACAGCCCATTTCGGGAAATGGCATGTCGGACCGGTTAAAAAATCATCACCGACCAGTCCCGGAGCAATGGGTTTTGAGCACTGGCTGTCCCATGATAATTTCTTCGAAATGGATCCGGTCTTTTCTTTGAATGGTGGGGTGCCAAAAAAATTCTATGGCGAGAGTTCAGAAATTCTAATCGACGAAGCGATCAACTATATCGAAAAGAAAAAGCAAGCAGAGCAGCCGTTCATATTGGTCATCTGGTATGGGTCGCCTCACCAACCTTACAGCGGGATCGAAACTGACCTCGCCCTCTATCGTGATCTACCACAGAAGTATGCCAAAATCCAAGTAAGCGTAACGTCCACTGAAACAGGCCTAAGGGTCAAACGTCCCTTGCGTGACGTCTTGACCGAACGCTATGCCGAAATCACTGCGATGGATCGATCAATCGGCAAGCTGCGCAACGCGCTCAGAACACTCGGGCTCAAGGACAATACCTTGCTCTGGTATTGCGGCGACAACGGCATTCCTCCAAGCGGTCTGAGGGAATCTCGATTTCGAGGACTCAAAGGAAAGGTCTATGAGAACGGCGTCCGTGTACCTGCTGTGATTGAGTGGCCTGCGGGGATCCCGAAGCCGCGCGTGTCGGCGATGAGTTCAGTCACATCCGATATTCTCCCCACTTTGTGCACGCTGGCCGGCATCGACACCCCCAAAGTTCCTCTGGATGGGATTGACCTCGTGCCGCTTCTGCAAGGTGCAATGACGAAACGGTCAAAACCCATTGCATTCTGGAATTTTCCAGTCGGTAAAAATCAAGTCGGCAAGCCTTACATTGACCCCCAACTCCAGAAAGGCACCACACCGCTGGTCAAACAAATGGCCGGCATCTACACCCGTAACTTCAAGAACAACCATCACCCCAAAATTACAGAAAATGATTTCCATGGGGCGCGAGCGATCATTTCAGGTGACTACAAGCTGGTCATCGACGGCGACAAAAATACCGGGGTTGAGCTCTTTGATCTGAGGAAAGATTCTGCTGAGCGTAACAATCTTGCCAATAGCCAAGCGGTCATTGCTAAGAAACTGCAAGAAGAGATGCGCGAATGGCAGACTTCCGTGCTGAATAGCCTGATGGAGGCTGACTATAAGTAAGACAGAAACCTATGAA
>JAPKBL010000163.1 GCA_028823415.1 Mariniblastus sp. | reverse complement strand
AGCAGTTACCATGAAAATTGCCTTCGTTTCGGATTGAGAACAAAGAGTTGATTCGAACAGGCGAAATCACGCTATGATCTCGAAACTTCCAAGATTGTCCAAGACTGAAAAACCAGACCTTCAATTCAAATCCTACTGTCAATAACGAGACGCTTTCACGTCAATACGCGATAACGTCAATACGCTACTAGATACAACCGCATCCATGGGAATCCTGCCGCCGTAAAGATGGTAATACTCTGTGGGATCACCTGGGTTGGTTTCTTTTACGAGGTCTCCAGCGAGCTTGTTAGGGTCGAGCTTTACTATAATCGCCTCAGTCGCACCTCCTGAAAACCGCCTGGCAATGTCTTGGTAGTTTTGGGCTTCTGCCAAATGAACAAATTCACCGCTCTGGTCAATTGCGCTCAGTACGACATACTCTTTGCCTTGACTTTGCTGCCACTCAACGGGTGTGAGTATTTTATACACGTAAAAATCAGGCTCACTTTTGTTGGTGCTTGTGCACCCTAGTAATAGTAATGCAAAAATTAATGCAAAGGAGCTTTGAACAATTGTTTTCATATTAAATACCTTAAGTAGTACCTATTTAACCATAACGTATGGATCATCATTTTCATATCATTTGCAATGCCTCGTCCCTACGAAAGCATTAGCTGTGCCGAGAAGACTGGTTGACCCATCAAGCTGATACCACGCTGGTTCGCCGAGGCTTGAATTGGTTTTGCAAACACGACGCGTATGCGATTAACGTGCAATCGCACCTGCAACGATTGGAAGGCGACGGGGAAACGAAGATCGTTGCTGCGGACTTGTCAGAACTCTATCTGAAACCTGCCGGCACGGTTGCGGAACAACTAGCGAGCCGTGCGGGATGCGTGGCGACATTATTGGGTGCTTCGTTGGTCAATTATGAGAAAATTGAAGCTCTATCGATCGCACGTGGCAATCACTAATTTGGCAGCAGTAGGTCGTTTTGAATGTACTTGGATTTCACGACCGCCTTTCGTCCTCGCCAGTCAGTCACCTGAAACTGAATCGAGAAGCCAAAAAAGCTATCGGGAAAGTCAAGCTCAACAAAAGCGGATTCACCCGGTGCGAGTTTCGTCTTTCTGACGGTCCGGTTATGAAAATCGATAACTTGCCAATGCGGGTTTAATCGGTAGATCGGTTTGTCGTCATGCACTAAATCGAAACTAGAGACAAACTCATCGTTTGTAGGAACGCCGGGATAATAAATGCTCGATCTTCCAGCGTTAGTAAATTTAACCCTTACCTTGCCTGAATTAGGCTCTGAATAACCGAGGGAGGTGAGGACACCGTCATCTCCGTGAAATCGAATCTTCGGAGAGAATGGCAGGAAGTGCCAACAGCAACCAGCAATCAATAATGTCAAAACCAAAAGTGTTTTGATCGTGAATCGCATGTGCAAATGCTCCAACTGGCATTAGTACGAAAGAACTTATCATGCCTCATTCGTAGATTAAGACAAGTTTCCCTCTGCGAATAAAGTTCCTTGAATTGCTAACTTTTTTAAATTCACCAACCATGGCGGGGTGGTCAGAGATGGTAATTCCATCATCCGATTTCCACCCTAACGTTTCTTGGATTTGGGGTTATCGACCGAGGGTCTTAAGTTCATACGAGTGCCGAGATTACTCAAGCGGTACGGTGATCTCCGCAGAAAAGATGGACTCAGGATCAAATCGCTCGGATAATGACTGGTAGATCCCCCCGATAGTTCGCTCGGCCTTTTGCGTCAGTTGCTTGCCTGAGGGGAGAATCACCGTAATGGGTTGATCTAGATCAACAAAGCGGTCGTTCATTCGAATGGTCAGAGACTTGACCTTATCCGCTTTGTCGATTTTAAATCGGGCAGCACTTGGAGAAGAATTGGCCGCGGTTTCTAAACTTTTTTTACCTGTCATAGAAACGGAAACCTGGCTGCCCCCGACCCTGTTTTCCTCATCCACCGCTAGCCAGTAAAATCTTGGATGTGTTCGTCCAGATTGAAACCAGACAATTTTCTCTGGCAGTGGGTCACGGCTGAATTTGGACATCCAGGGCACCGCGACTCGATCATCCCGATTCATCCAGTGCCCATATTTTTCATGGATGGTCACTTCGTGCTGATAACCCTCCGGATCATCCTTCTGCAGGTCGGCTAGATTTTGTTTCCATTGGCGGGCGATACCATTGCGATTGTAGGCTTTGTCCCGTCCCCCCATATGCAAAGTAAAACCAATGTTTCTCAGCCCAAGCGGAGAGGCATTGTTGGGGTGGCCCGCCATCATGGCTGCCGCGGCAAGTTGATCCGCCATTCGGGGAGCAAGCTGATACACTCCATCTCCGCCCGCCGAATATCCCATGATGTAAACTTGGTTCGGATTGACGTCTTCAAAAAGAATGGCGTCTTCGATGATTCTCGTGAAAAAGTCATCAATATGGCCTTGGTGCCAGAGGTTCCAAGTGTTCGTGGGAGCGCGCGGCGCCAAGTAGACTCCTTCTTTGGGCTCATAAAGACCAATTTGGTTTCTCCACTGTTGGTCGTTGACGTTGGCCGTCGTCCCACCGCCACCATGCATGGAAATAAATAAACGGCGGCCAGTTTTCGGTTTCTTTCCAAAAACGCGGTAATCGAACTTCATCTCCAGTTTATCCAGCCGAATAACTTTTTCCGACCATTCCGTTTTTCGTTGGGCTGTCAGTTGATCCCGGAAGTCACTCAAAAGGATGGCCGAAGCCTGTTTTGCCTGGGCCTTATTGAGCGGCGTTTTTGCAAAGACCTGATCGACCAGTCGGGGTCTGGTAGATTCCGGTTGTTCAGCCCAAGAGGTTAGTTCTTTGATGACGTCCGCCGTGGGCGAGTCGGTGAAAGCGTAACCGACTCGGTTGCCGCCTAGCAAAACGGAACATATTGTGATGGCGATCAGGAATGTGCGAATCATGGATCTTATCGGTGGATTGTGACAGACTAGCAATGCCTCAGCATAAGCTAAATTCGCTGTAAATCCCATTACCAACGTGACTGAAAAACCGCAAAAATCAGAGAAGCAACTAACGCCAAAATCACCGGCAAAAGCCACGCGATAAAACCCAGATTGCGAAAAGTGCTTGCGGCTTTTGCCTGGTGCATTTTTTTGTTATGAATTTATGGTTTGCAAATTTTACATGCCCTGAAACGGTTTTCAATTGCCACTTCTTTTGTGTCATAAAAAATGACATTCTCTCGATTGGGCTTTCTTGCGCTACAGGATGGTTTGCAAAATACTCCTGTCGTTTTTACCGCTGTAAAAAACAACCCATCATACTTTACACTCCTACATCCAATGAAGTTGTATTTCCAGTCGTCATCTTGAGGTTGGTTGTTTTGCTCGAGTTTTAAAAGTCGTTTCTTAATTTGTATGCCTCCACCATAACCGACAAGTTCGCCATCACTCCCAATAATTCGATGGCAAGGAATGATCAGAGCTATCGAATTGGCCCCATTTGCGCTTGCGACAGCCCTTACTGATTTTTCATTATTTATGGTCTTTGCCAAATCGAGATAAGTATTGGTTTTCCCATATGGCACTTGCATTAATGCTATCCATACATCTTTTTGGAATTCTGTTCCAACCATCAATATGGGAATATCAAAGCAAGTTCTGTCACCATTAATATACTCATCAAGTTGAATCCTTGTTTGTGACAAAACATCATCATTTTGTTCGACAAACTCAGCATTCAGCCCTTTTTTTAAACGATTATCTACAGTTGTTCTCATCCGTCTGTATCTAAAATCGAGTAAGCATAATTTGCCTGAATAAGATCCCTGTATTAATTCACCAATTTTGGTTTTGTAATACTGAACGTTGATCTGATTCATCCTGACATTCCCAATATGTACTCATAACCTCTGTGATCACCGAGCCGGAACGGAAATCTCAACTCCACATTGCACAGGCAAGCCTAGTTTCGCTTGCATCGTAATGTTATTTCGTGATTTTTCGACGGGGGAGATCAGATTCTGAGTCAAGGTCATCGCGCACATAGTAGAAGTGCTCATCCACGAACCGTATAGTTGAAAACTGATTGCCGGTTGGATCAAGGCCAATGATCTTGCCGCGGAATATTGTGTGGTGGTGCTCTGTCCAGCCAAGGAGAGAGGCTCCACATAATTGTCATGTTCACGGACATGAACGGAAATGTTCGACGAACCATGTGGAACAAGTTTATCACGGAAATTTGCATGCGTCTCAATCAAGAGTTTAATGTCGCTTGGCTTTCTTGAAGTGTGAGAATTAGATCGGCCTTAAAGTGGTCCCAACAAGTCGGCAGAAATTTCATAGTTGGAATGGAAACGATCCCAAGCCAACGGGACTAGAATTGCAACCAAAGTAACAATGACAAAAAATGACGACAGACTAAGTTGCAGTATTCGCAGTCTTGATTTCATTTCTTGCCCAAGAGCTCAATCGGCTTGCTTAGCGACATAACGGCAACGATCACCGAGCCGGGACGATAGATCTAAACATTGAAAAAGACGCGCAAGCCCGGCTTCGCGTGCATCACATTGTTATGTTGCGATCAGTTTTGATCGTGGAGTTTCTTGAGCGTGTCAATCAACAGCTGAACCCGGTCATCAATTACGTAACAGGGTTCGTCCGGTTTTATTGCGGTAAAAGTGTCAGGTATTTGCGTGGCAAGTATATGCGGATCGGCATTGAAATCAAAAGCCAAATGTTCCGCGACCCAATCGAAATCGGATTCAGGCCGTATTTCACGAAGGTCATCCCATGATTTGGGCCATTGGCCGTCATTCTGTTGAACGTATTCAAGTGTTGCACGGTTCGCATGAAAAAACGCTTGGAGATTTTCCTCCGCAATAAGCGCTGTGCGAACGGCAAACACGCCGATGACGATCGCGACAATCAATCCGATGCCCAAGACGGCAAGTAGTGCGTAGATCAATCGCCGACGAAACGGTGACGGGGCTTTGATCATGGATTCGATGTTTCAATCTCCGTAAAACATTCCGAGCAACATAACGTCCATGTTCACCGAGCCGGAACGAGCGATCATCCATTTCTAAAACACGCGCAAGCCCGGCTTCGTGTGCATCGTATTGTTCTTGGGGTACTCGCAATTAATCGTCATAGAGTTCGATTGAACGGACTATCCCCTGTTCGCAGTGTACCTGAAAAGTTCCAAATGGAAAATATTTAAACGGAGTATAGTTAAGCGTCACGCCGTTAGGATGGTCGAAGGTTGAGGTCGGCTCCCCCAAAAGCGACACTGCGAACTGACTTGTTTTACCCACTAACTGATTAGCGTTAGCCATGCGTGCAAGTTGTGCATTGTGGTTTTTGGTGACCGGACCGCGCCACAAGACGTCCGCAAACGTCACAATCCAAATCAATGGAAATACGACGATTCCAAAAACGATAAGTGTTTTTAGTTGCCGCACGAATGCCAATGAAACCGCCAATGTGAATGCCGCTGCGGCAATGGAGTATATCCGACACTCTGGGTACGCTACCAAGCAAAGCGAAACGATTGCCAATAGAACGAAAAAATATCGAAGTGAAAATGTACGCTTTGGAAGCATGGATTTAGTTTCTTGTGAGCCTGCTAATGTCAGGACTCACCGAGTCGGAACCGGCGATCATCCATTTCAAAAGCACACGCAAGTCCGGCTTCGCGTGCATCACATTGTTATCCGGCGTTGGGGATGTATGTGTACATGAGGTTATACACCAAAGTCAGGACAGAAGCCAAAAAGACAGTCGTGCCAAGTATGTATTTCTTTTGGATTATCGACTGGATCGCTACCCCACAAGCAAATCCATACGCAACAAAAACAATGACGGCACGCCAATGCTCGATTTTGCTGTGTTCCCATCCGTTACCTATTTCGCCAATTGCTCCGAGCGCAAAGGCTCCGATAACGCCACCGAGAATTATTCTTAAATTTAGGAGGACTAGTGGCGCAGAGTAGGCCAAGGGAATCGCAGTCATCCAACCCCAGGGCTGGGCCAAGCCGTTGTTTACCGCAAGCACCCACGCGACGAGAAATGTCGCAAACAGCAACGAACGTACTGAAAATTTAAATTGAGTTTTGCTGCCCAAGGGTGCGTTCAAACTTATTTAAGCCGGATAACGACCGTGATCACCGAGTCGCAGCGAACAGCATTGATTTCAAAAGGCCGCGCGACCCGCGACTCAGGTGCAACCTGTTGTTATCCGGCGGTTGGCGCGGCAACCCACCCGACCATTGTTAACGAGCATGAACCAGGGTCAGAGCACGGTTCACGCAGCAAGAGTTTGGCATCAAGCATGACGACGCACCAAGGATCGGAATGGACGAGCATGGTTTTGCCATCACACGGCCACCGGTACTTTCTGACCGAAACAGGTCGCCGCCAGCAGGCTGATGTTTCGTGGGCGGTAATCGTCCATCGGGAGACCACTCTTCAACATTTAACTGGACCTTTCCTTAAGCACGCCCTTAACTTAATATGCCTTTCGAAAATAGTTCAATCCATTGAAACGGCAGCACGGCAAGAACTAAACTTTGCACGCAGTCATTCTACGTCAAGAGTACATTAATTGGAGTTACCATGGCAGTCAGCAGGTTTTTTCGAATGCGAGATTGCGGTCGACTTGGTTTTGTCTTCTTGGTTGTGAGTCTTAGTTCCTGTTTTGGTGCCCCAAGACAACAGTCGGAAAACGAAGATCCTAAAACGCAAACGGGATCAACCCAGGCGCCGGATGATCATGAAATCGCCTACTTTAGTCCGAGCGATAAGAGTATCTATTCGCTTACCGGCTTTAACACCAAAAAGAAACTCGTCACGGTTGAAGATGGAACGGCGACTTGGCCGGTCTATTCGCCTGACGGAAATCGCATTGCGTTCACAGGAACTGTCGAAAGCGTTTTGGCAACCTACACGATGGATGCTAAAACTGGCGGCGATATAAGGCAGATTACCAGCCCGGAAGGCGACCTCCCTGAAGGTGTGCTTGATTGGCATATGGACGGTCGGCTAGTTTGCGTGACCAAGAATAAGGATCACAACGCCGAGATTTACCTCATCAAGGACAAAAACGATATGGTGAATATCACCAATCATGTGCATTGGGACTTTTTCCCATTGAGCCATCCAGATGGTGTGATTTCATTTTGGACATCGCGCGATGATCCTAAGGTGGATAGCAAAGAATACGATTACCAGTCGGTTTATACCGTGAACCCCGATGGCTCGGACCTGAAAAAACGATTCCAAATTGATGCAATGACTTCGAAGGATGTTTCCTCTGGAATCTTTCCAGCAATTTCGCCCGATGGAGCAACCTATGTTTTCATGATGGATCAAGATCTTTATCGGATCAACATGGATGGAAGTGATCTCACAAACGTAACGAATACGAAGGACAATCAGGAACTATTTCCCTTTTTCTCTGACAAAGAACCAAAAAGAGTTTACTTTTCTTCGAGCGAAGCAGGCCGGCCCGGATTGAACATTTTTTCGACGGACCTAAATGGGAAGGATCGAAAGCAGCACACCTTTCTGGAGGGCGAGGTAATCCTTTATCCCAAGTTTAGACCTTGCGAGTCGAATGACACGTCTGGCGGGGCGCAAAGAGGATTAACCATACTGTCAGAGCACGATTGACGCAGCAAGTGATTGGCATCGCGCATGAGGACGCACCAAGCATCCGTGTGAACGAGGATGGCTTTGTCAGGATTGGTTTTGCGACAGTAGACGAAGAACGAAGAACGAAGAACGAAGAACGAAGAACGAAGAACGAAGAACGAAGAACGAAGCGAATAGCAGTTGCCGGAGCATGAACGATCCAGCCAGTCGTTATTGCGACGCAGGTCGTTGATCGAAGGAAGCGACGCTGGCGGATACGTGACCATCCAATGCGTCGTATGGCGACGGTCGGCCAGGTTTAAACGAACGATTCGTTCGGAGAGACGATTTATCAAAGGCGATCTTCGGCTGAGAAGCGTCAACCGATTGTCCATCCGAATCAGTTGGGTTGATCAGGATAACGGAAAAGATCACCGAGCCGGAACGGAAATCATTGCTTCAATTGGCACGCGCAAGTCCGGCTTCGCGTGCATCGTATTGTTATCCCGCGATGTCGGCCAGCTCGGAAAGTTTGCGTTTCAATTGTTCCAAGAACTCGACAACCGTTTTGGATTCGGTCCACACGCTAAGCATGGGCGCCTTGCCAATTGTATCCGATTGACAAGCGAAATAGGTGTGCCCTGATTCAATTGTCCAAGTACAAATAGGCATTACGAGAGGATTCTTATCGTGCATCAATATCAACGCGCCGATTGGTGTCGCTCTGAGCGGAGTCTCTATCCGTTCGCCGCCAACAGCATAGTCCTCCTGAAACCATTTCATAAAGGTTCGCGATGAGATTTGACCGTCAAATTTTAATTCTGATGATGGGCCATTGAAAATGACACAAGAGAAATTGACATCGACGAGAGGCTTGGGTTGAATCGCCGTACTACGATCGGCGCAAGCAACAAATGTGATGACCGTTAGGGCTGTTAGTGCAACAAGGCAACGTAGCATGTCAGTCCTAAGCTAAAGCGGGATAACGTCTGTGATAACCAGTGTCGTGATTATGCGCAAATGAGCGAAGCGAAAC
>JAPKBL010000162.1 GCA_028823415.1 Mariniblastus sp. | reverse complement strand
CTAACTCGGTTAAGCGCTAACTCGGTTAAGCGCTAACTCGGTTAAGCGCTAACTCACTTCACTCCAAGGGAGGCAGTCTTAGCAGGCTTTGCCGCATTTAAATCGAATCGATCAAGGTTCATTACCTTACTCCAAACGGTTGCGAAATCCTGAACGAACTTCGCAGATCCATCTTCAGATGCATACACTTCGGAAATCGCTCTTAATTGCGAGTTTGATCCAAAAACAAGGTCGACTCCAGTCCCTGTCCATTTGAGTTTACCCGTATTTCGATCTCGACCCTCGTACACACTCGGTTGAGCCGAAGATTTCTTCCACTCCGTTTCCATATCCAAAAGGTTTACGAAAAAGTCATTCGTGAGCGTCTCTGGACGAGCGGTAAAGACACCCAACGGCGAATTACCGAAGTTCGTATTTAAAACCCGCATGCCACCGATAAGCACGGTCATTTCGGGCGCGGTCAAAGTCAGCAAATGTGCCCGATCCACCAATAATTCTTCCGTCGGTCGAGAATATCCCTTGCGAAGGTAATTGGTAAATCCATCGGCAGTCGGCTCCAACGCAGCGAACGAATTTACATCAGTCATCGCTTGAGACGCGTCGGTACGCCCGGCAGCGAAAGGAACGACAATCTGATGTCCCGCATTCTTTGCGGCAGCTTCGACCCCCGCGCAACCACCGAGCACAATTAAGTCGGCAAGCGAGACTTGCATCCCGTCTTTGCGTGACTGGTTAAAATCGCCCTGAATCTTTTCCAACACCTTTAACACTTCCTCAAGCTTATTTGGCTGGTTGACGGCCCAGTCTTTTTGAGGTGATAAACGAAGCCTTGCTCCGTTCGCTCCCCCCCGTTTGTCGGTCCCTCGAAACGTGGAAGCAGAGGCCCACGCGGTCGACGTCAACTGAGAGATTGACAACCCGGATCCAAGCAACTGTTTCTTTAGAAGAGAAATTTCTTTTTCCCCAACCTGCAAATAATTGGCAATCGGAACAGGGTCTTGCCACAACTGAGGCGCCGGCACGAGAGGACCAAGACACCGTGAGTAAGGCCCCATATCTCGATGCGTCAGCTTGTACCAAGCTTTTGCAAAGGCAACGGCAAATTGATCTGGATTCTCATGAAACCGCTTCGAGATCGGCCCGTAGTTTGGGTCCATCTTTAATGCAAGATCGGTCGTGAACATGATCGGCGAATGGGACTTCCCTGGGTCGTGTGCGTCGGGAACAGTTCCCTCGGCGGCAGCATCTTCGGGCGTCCATTGCCAACCGCCGCCAGGACTTTTCGTCAATTCCCAATCGTATCCAAACAGATTTTCAAAATAGCCGTTTGACCACTCGATGGGAGTCGTTGTCCACGCTCCCTCAAGCCCACTGGTAATGGTGTCATCACCGTTGCCAGTCCCAAAATTGTTCTTCCACCCTAATCCTTGTTGTACCAGTGGAGCACCTTCGGGTTCGACACCGACATGCTTGCTCGGATCAGCAGCACCATGTGCTTTGCCAAAAGTATGCCCTCCAGCAATCAACGCTACCGTCTCTTCGTCGTTCATCGCCATCCGGCGAAATGTCTCACGAATGTCACGGGCAGATGCCAGCGGATCTGGCTTCCCATTAGGGCCCTGTGGATTGACATAAATCAAACCCATCTGAACCGCAGCGAGCGGATTCTCTAATTCGCGATCACCCGAGTAACGCTCGTCTGCCAACCACTCACTTTCGGGGCCCCAATAAATATCAGCTTCCGGTTCCCAGACATCGACACGACCACCGGCGAATCCAAAAGTCTCAAACCCCATTGATTCAAGAGCACAATTTCCGGTCAAGACCATCAAATCCGCCCACGATATTCGCTTTCCATACTTCTGCTTAATCGGCCAGAGCAGGCGTCTCGCCTTATCTAGGTTGGTGTTATCAGGCCAACTGTTGAGTGGGGCAAATCGAAGCGTTCCCGAAGATGCTCCACCTCTACCATCGGTGATTCGATAAGTGCCGGCACTGTGCCACGCCATGCGAATGAAGAGAGGTCCGTAATGACCATAGTCCGCTGGCCACCAATCTTGCGACTTCGTCATCAATTCAGTGATGTCATTTTTAAGTTCCGCAAGGTCGAGCTTTTTGAATTCCTCGGCATAATCAAAATCCGTTCCCATCGGATCGCTCGATGGTGAGTTCTGATGCAAAATCCGTAAGTTCAATTGCTCGGGCCACCAGTCTCGATTAGAGATTGAACCGACCGCGGTATTACCTTGGTTCGCAGCATTCTCTACCGCCGGAAGCGAGGTCGAAATCGGTAACGTCGCGCCGGTAATCGGGCATTTGCTACCCGGCGGCATGTTCTTGCCATGCGACACAGCCGATGGAACATTCAAGGAATCACTTAGTTCCTGCGCTACCAAACGAACATCGGGATTGAAAAACAGCCCCACAAGTAACACAAGCATAACGCAAACGGCAAGCTGGTGACGACGTTTGCCAATCCTTACCTGATGTGATTCTTTTTCGCCAGAATTCGCTAGAACCTCTTCTAAACAAATCGTTTTCATTATCGTCCTCTCGAAACCGTAATATTCAGTTTCAACAAAGTGTTGGGCTTACCCAAAATTGAAATTTCATCCTCTACTCAGCATTGCGACGCATTGGGCGATGATTCCCAACGTCTTCGTCGGCGATGCTTTCTAACAAAGCCACCTTTTTCCTTCAACGACGAATCGCGACAGTCGCTCAAAATTCTTCGTTCCTGTTGGTTTTCACACGCTTCTCGAATCGTTTATTTTCACAGCCTGCAATATGAAAAACCAGAATCCTCACTACCCCAATGCGAAACAACTCCCCATTGGCATTGGAATTCGGCCTCTTGAGGCCGAATTCCAAATACTCATCCGCAGCGCCCATCGTCGTCGTGGACTGCGATGACCCGCGCCACCGCAGCGGTCGAAGCAAATAAAATATCTGAAATGGCAACCCGTTTAGTTTCGTGACCAACTAATTTTGGACCGCGGACAGGAATTCACAAAGAGAAAGGCCAAAATTCCTGACGCTGCCATGCGATTAACACGACAAAAGTAATTTTCATCCGGTCAGATGGTTGAACTGGACATGCCGTTGGCTGACGGCGTCGACAGGTGCCTTGACTTGATTGCCGGAATAATAACCAACGGCTCCATTGAAAATCAAGAATTTTCGTAGGATTCAATTCCCGGGTTGAGCCCTGGATAGTCCTCTTGAATTATGGCACCGGCGATTCCCTGCTGAGGTTTACTGGATAGGAAATCTCCCATCAGTTCATCAAATGCCCGAGGAGAAAGTCTTGACCCTCGGCCGGCCGCCTTATAAATGCCTTCGATCAAATTCTCATACCCTTTGACCATCACATCCAGCGAAAACTTGCGGCAAACCAGGTCGCGTGCCGCTGCTCCCATCGTTAATCCACGATCTTTTTTCAACAGGATTTCTAAAATGGAATCTGCTAATGCAATGGGATCATCGGCTTTGTAAAGCAATCCCGTCACCCCATGTTCGACCGTATCTGAGAGCGAACCAACATCCGGAGCAACGACAGGTAAGCCACAGGCATTGGCCTCCAATGTTGAGGCGGGATTGGCTTCCATTTTCGACGAAAGAACCTTGAGATCGAGTCCCGCCAGTACTTCGGGAACATCAGATCGCATCCCCAGCATTCGCACATGATTCTCAAGCCCAAGTTCGCGTGTTTTGTTTTCGATCGCCGAACGCTCTACTCCATCGCCAACGACGACCAATACAGCGTCAGGCAATCTCTTTACCACCTTGGACCAAGCCTCAACCAACATGACGTGCTGTTTCTCTGGCCGCAACGCCGCGACGATTCCCACTGCTGGTTTATCCAGTGGGATTCCAATCCTGTCTCTCATCGTTGCCTTGTCTCGCGGCCGAAACCGATCTACATCGACACCATTCCAAACGGTGAAAACTTTTTTGGCTGGGCATCCTTCGCCATCAATCAAATACTGAGAATGGGTTTTTGCACATCCAATAAAACCATCGGTAATCGGTGACAAAAGTCGATTCAATCTTTCAACTTTCATCGGGTACCCGGTCGCATGGAGCGCCGAAAGAATCACCGGAACTCCAGCCTGGTAAGCTGCTAACCGGCCCCAGAACATTCGGTCACCCCCCGTACCTACGGTCACAATGGCATCAATTCGCCGCTCTTTTAGCAACTTAGCCAGTCGGCCGATCACGCCAGCATCGTACTTGTTTTTTAATAGACCCACGAAAGTCGGAATTTCCTGGGAGATCACTTCGCCTAATTCCGCGAGCTGTTTCAAACAGCACAGCTCCGGTTGAAAACGGTTGCGATCCATTTTTCGGATAATCTCAAGCAAGAGCGTCTCCGCTCCACCAACCACCACTTCGGTATGAATAAACATCACCCTCAGAGGGCCACGATCCGCCAGCGGAAGTAATTTTTTAAAGTTTCTACCGAACATTGATAACTGCAATAGTGAATTTAAGTGAGTGGATTTAGCGAATCGGAAACCGCAGCTTCCGATGTCCCCGGAAATAGATTCGGAGTGGATTTAGATTGAGCGTCATAAAAGTCGATCGCCTCCTGAACCGCCAGGCCATCCGTTTCCAGTTGAAATTTTGACTTTGTTGAATGACGAGGATCAAACGTCAGCGCATTTCGAATACGAATCAACTCCGGATCCCCATGGATTCGTTGAACATGAAAAGGATCTTCTCCAGGAAAATTGTAACCGCCATAGGCGCTTACCACGCATTCAATACCATCGGCTCGCGCCATCGCTGCTGCCTGATGACTAAGATCCGGTTTCATCCCAAATGGAAATGCGAAGAAACGAACCGGCTGATGAACAAGCAGCTCCAGCTCTCGCTTCGTGGAAACCATCTCATCGTAGATCTCGGGCAAGTGACGAAGGCTACCCATACTCGGGTGGTGCCGCGTGTGTGCACCGATTTCGATCCCGTTGGACGAAAGCGAACGAAGTTCTTCTACCGTATTCACGGGGAAGGGTATGCCAGCATCTTGATCATGAGTAAACGAGCTCCCAGAGGCCACATTATCAAGCGTTACAAAATAGGTAGCAGGAATTCCTTTGTTTACCAAGAGTGGCAACGCTTGATCGCAGTTTTCTGCATAACCATCATCAAAAGTGATGTGAATGGCAGGGCTGGAATTCCCCGTCCGCATCCGAGTCTGAACTTCTTCCAATGAGATAAACTCGAAACGCTTTGCCAGCCAGTCAATGTGCGCTTCGAACTGTGCATTGGAAAGCGACCAAGCGACCGGATTCACATCGGCAACGCGGTGATAATACAAAACCATCAAAGGCATGCAATTGGATTGCTTCGCAGTCCAGTGTTTCCACCAACGATACGGAAGTGTCGCCTGCCGAAAACACTCCAGTGCTGCGACTTTCGCATGATTTTTTATGGACGACATAGCAAATTGGTGCAGTTTAGCGCAACCGAAAAAAGTGTATTTTTAGAAGCCTACGTTTAGATTGATAAAGCGGCAAGCGTTTTTAGTTTTATTCGCGAATTCACGGTCGCAAATTTCACCGATGACCTACGCTTTGGTTGTTTGCAATCTACGTGATCAAGCCGCGTAGATTTTATTCGAAAAAATCACTACAACCGGACCTCGCTCCGTTCAACTTGGCAGCGCTAAAAGGCAGTTGAATGTTACCCTGCAACCTTTCTCATACCTCCACCTCAGAGTTCGTCGCGCCGGTCCTGCCGGAACGAAAATCGCGAAGACGATTAAAGGTGCTGCATGTCATTAACGGCGAGTACTACGCCGGCGCAGAAAAAGTACAAGATCTGCTCGCACTGCATTCGCCCCAGTTCGGCATTGACTCCGGATTCGCTTGCGTCCGCGGTGACCAATTTCCTTTAAAACGTGAATGCCGGGACGCTCCATTAGAATCTCACAACTTAGCACACCCTTGGCACTCAGGTTCCATCAGAGCCATCGCCAAAATGGTCGAGAATGAAAATTTCGATCTCCTACACGCCCACACACCCAGAAGCGGATGGGCTGCTTTATCGGCTGGAAAAATAAGCGGACGTCCGGTGGTTTACACCGTTCACGATATGTTCCTCGGACAAAAGGCCGGCCTTTTGAGATCGGCTTTTAATCGATACAGTATTCGACGACTCAAACAGGCTGAATTTGTAACAACAGTATCCCCCGAAACCACACAACTGGCCGAGCGTCTGGGAATTGGTAAGACGCGGCGGATGATTCTCAATGGCGTTCCCTCAGCCCGAGATTTAAACCGACAGCCTCCTGGGAAAACATGGACATTGGGGTCAGTTGGTTTGATCCGTCCTTGCAAGGGAATCGAAGTCTTAATCGAGGCAGTCGCAAAACTAAAACAACAAAACTGCCCGATCAAAGCGGTCATTGTTGGTACGTTTTCTACTGAATCCTACAAACAAGAGGTCATGAATTTAGTGGTTCAAAACGGCGTGGCTGCCGACATTGAATTCCCCGGCTTTACGACCGATGTCGCTTCGCATCTGAAAAAGTTTGACCTGTTTGTAATGCCCAGCGTCGAGGCGGAAGGCTTGCCAATGGTTTTGCTAGAGGCGATGGCGCATGGGTTACCGATGATTGGCGCTGATGTCGCCGGCGTACGCGATGCCATTACCCACGATAGTGACGGTTGCATCATTCCAAATCGAGACCCTGTGTCACTCGCAAGGACTGTCCAGAAATTCGTCTCCGGTAAAATAGATTGGCTTCAAATGAGCCGTAATGCAACAGACCGCCATCGCGAGCAATTCTCCGCTCAACGAATGGCTAGAGAGTTTTCAGAGGTTTACCACGGCTTGATCACAGAATAAGAACGTCTAGCTCTGAGAACGTCTAGCTCTGAAATTGCTCAGTTGCCAACGCCCCGAACCCACAACTAAAATCAATACGTTAGGCAACGCTTGATTTACTCGCTTTCAACACCAACACGGATACCCAATGCCAGACTACGTGCCCAATCCTTACGAAGCCGGGGAGAGCCAGCCCGAACCCAAAGAGACTCCCGCCGCGCTCAATCCCAACCCAGCGGTTAAAACATTTCAACGGATTTACGTATTGCTCATGTTACTGCTTTACACAACGTTGTTTGCTGGAAGTGTAGCGGCGGCGTTCTACAGGGACACCCTCTCTGTGGAACTCGACACCCCCCCCGGAGAACTGGCCGTCTTACTTCTCTGTTATGGCGTGTTAGCGGCAGCCTTAGCGATCATTTTCTTGATCGGTCTGTTTTGGAACCGAGGCATGGGCGGGTGGATTTACAATCTTATCCTAATTTGCCTCGGCCTCACCTCCTGTTGCACCTGGCCAATGACCATCCCATTGCTGATTTTTTGGATTAAGCACAAGGACGACATTTAAGATGGCTAGGCCTGCCCACCAAAGAAATGTCGCTTAGAAGCGGGCAACTTGAACGCGACGCCTTCCTCAAATTTGGAATCCTGACCGCGGTTAAAAAACTGCCGTAGACCACTGCTTGGCCCGGCATCGTTGATCCAGTTGACACAACAGCTCCGCCTCCGTCTGATGGAGATGCCGATTGTGATTTCGGCTTGGGTTGACGACGGAGTCAGTTGCAATGCGTGAGGGGAAAATCTCACTCAGAAGTTAGACTGATTGATTCGACTTCGAGCTTGAAACCGCCCGGCTTTTTATCTCCCAGTAGAATCCCGAGTCCCGCGATTTGAGATGCGACCAGTGGTTGGTTTTGATAGTTCCGACCCCGCCATGTGGCGACGAACTTGTCGATCGGAAGTTTGACTTCGACCCACTCGCCCTTGGTCGTTTTAAAAGTCTGACGATACGAATAACCGCCCAGATTCCGTTGCGTGTAGAGATTGAAGTTGTAGTCGCGACCGTCGCCTCTGACTCGCAAAACAATGGTGTCGCCCGCTTCCATCTTGAGATCAACGCCACGCGCTCGGACGGATGCAAAACCCCCATTGTTCTCTAACGAGAGATTACCGGAAAATTCGAGATTCTTGTATTGATTAACTTTGACTCTACCCGACGACCTACCGCCCATCACTCCATCGTTGACGGGTTGCCAAACGCGAACCGCATCGGGCTTATCGAACGCGAATAAGATTCGGTCGTTCCCAACCGGATCGGCAGGAGAAAAGGTGACGACGAAGGAGAGTAGTAGAAAGAATAGGTAAGCCATCGAATTACTCTTGGGGGAAAGATCCGACCTTGATTTAAATTTGTTTTCGGTCGCTTTGGTACCCAGTACCGCAAGAGAAATTTTTAGATAACACAGCAATTGAAGAGTCAGCCAATGAAAACTTCCAAAAACCCTTGAAACCCGGCTTTTTCCGTACCGCCACGCCTTTATTCCTCTGTCGCCAGAGTTATCTCAGTACATAAAAAAAGGCTCATCGACGAAACGACAAGCCCTTGTAGGTAAAGAACGCGGACGATTACTTCTTAAACATTTTCGTCCGCATTTCGATCAACTTTTTCTCCGCGTCTTCCTTAGAAAGCTTACCGGCTTTGACCGCCGCTTCTATCTTTTCCTCGCCCGCCATGTAGCGACGCTTTTTCGCTTCCATGTCACCCGCGTTGGCCCGATCTGATTTCGCACCTTTGTCGGATTTCGCAGCTTTGTCGGATTTCGCACCTTTGTCGCCACCCGAGCGGAAAATTTTCGTCCGCATTTCGATCAACTTTTTCTC
>JAPKBL010000249.1 GCA_028823415.1 Mariniblastus sp. | reverse complement strand
TGGGAACAGTCCGCCGAGGAACAATCGCAAACCAAACTGGAAAGTCGCAAGGACATTGAACAGCATTGGTCCGTGAAGGACGGCATTCTGATCAATGACGGTCACGGGCTCTACTTGACCAGCGAAAAGGAGTTCGGCGACTTTGAGTTGCACCTGGAGTACAAAACCGTCGCGCTTGCCGACAGCGGGATTTATCTTAAGGCCACGCCGCAGGTGCAGATCTGGGACTACACCGAAGAGAAGAAATTCAAGATTGGCGCTGACAAAGGATCCGGTGGACTTTGGAACAATTCCGCGGGCGCCAACGGAAAAGACCCGCTCGTGCTCGCCGACAAACCATTTGGCGAATGGAACAAATTTCGAATTCGACAACTCGGCGCACGCACCAGCATTTGGCTGAACGATAAGAAAGTCGTTGAGAACGCAATTCACGAGAACTATTTTGATCGCAAGCGACCGCTCTTTGCGAAAGGTCCGATTCAGCTGCAGACGCACGGCGGCGAAATCTCGTGGCGCAACGTTTTCGTCAAAGAATTCAGCAGCGAAGAGGCCAACAAGATCCTTCACGAGGAAAGCGGGAAAGACGGATTTACGAAACTCTTTAACGGCACCGACATGACGGGCTGGGCTGGCGCCGCCGCCAACTATCAGGTCAAAGACGGCGCGATTATGTGCAAGGCCGGAAAAGGCGGTACTGTGTACTACGACAAGGAGCTTGGCGATTTCGTCGCTCGATTTGAATTCAAGCTTCCACCCGGTGGCAACAACGGATTGGCGATTCGCTATCCGGGAGACGGTGACACCGCGTACAACGGAATGTGCGAGCTGCAAGTGTTGGACTCGGAGCACAAAAAGTACGCCAACAAACTCGACGCTCGGCAATACCATGGCAGTGCCTACGGCATGGTGCCCGCGCATCGAGGGTATCTGCGTCCCACTGGAAAATGGAACTACCAGGAAGTGACCGTGAAGGGATCTACCATTAAGGTCGAGCTGAACGGGACGATGATTCTCGATTGCGACCTCAGCACGGTCAAAGAATTTATGGCGGACAGCCCACACCCCGGTATGACCCGCGAAAGAGGTTACTTTGGTTTTGCCGGACACGGCGACCCAGTTCAGTTTCGCAACGTAGAAGTGAAAGAACTTTGACATCGAGGATCTATTCGATGAACCATTCGCTTGCCGTCGTTTTTAGTTTGACCATGATGTTTGCGACCCTTGCGGTTGCGGATGTGGCTCCGATCAAATCTGCTGAAGAGCGCGCTGCGGCTGCAGAGGCAGCGAAAAATGCCGCCGCCAATGCGCAGCAGGCCAAACTTGATGCGGCGGTCGCCGCCATGGCGGCTGCGAAAAGACCCCAGAAAAACTACGACGGCCAGTTAGTCGCATATCGATTTGCGAATTTAGAGCTGCACGAAAAGAGAACATTGAATTGAATAGCTAAACAAAAAAGCCCAATATGAATCATCAATGCTGGATCAAACCACTTCTAATTTCACTCCTGCTATTCTGCGCGGCAACCCTCTCGGTGGCGATGCCCATTGGGACTCCGAGCTCGGCGATAGCGATCGGTAGATCATTCTCCCCTCGGTCGGCAAACCGCACCAAACGGCAGCCCGCATTCCGAATGGCTTGCATCTTCACCGACCACATGGTTCTGCAGCGCGACCAGCCGCTGCCGGTTTGGGGCTGGGCCGCGCCCGGCCGCGTTGTCACCGTTGAGGTTGGCCCGCACTCCGCTCGCACGCGCACGAACCCGGAAGGGCGCTGGCGTCTAACACTGCCGCGCCTCGAAAGCGGCAAAGGTCCGTTGACGATGACCGTTAAGGCTGGCGATCAGACAATTCGCCTGACCGACATCCTCGTGGGCGAGGTCTGGCTCTGCTCCGGCCAGTCCAACATGGAAATGACCGTTGCCCAATCTGCCGACGGCAAAGCCGAAATCAAAGCAGCCAACCATCCCAACATCCGGCTCTTTAACATTCCGCGCCCCACGGTCTTGGCCAGCGATCCCCAGGACGACGTCGTCGGCCAATGGCAAGCCTGTTCGCCCGAGACCATC
>JAPKBL010000053.1 GCA_028823415.1 Mariniblastus sp. | reverse complement strand
CCGTCACTTGGTGATTCCGATTCCTCTGAACCTGCTATTTCTTTCTTAAGTGACTCTGTCTGTTTTCGAATTTCGAATTGCTCATCGGCAACGCCGTCGAGCGCCCGCAAGCCAGCATTAGATTTTGCATCCGTATTTTCAATAACTTCCGCTTGTTTACCAATCAGGTTCTCAAGTTTTTTGATCTGGGCTTCCAGATTTTTAATCGTCTTTTCTTTCTCAGCAATCTTCTCGGTATCTTTGGTCTGACTTTTTTGCTCCTGCAATCGCTCTTCAATCTGCTGTTTCCAGCGTTCGAGCATTTTTTCCTGATCCTTTTTCGATGCCTTTTGATCTTTCTGTTGCGTTAGAAGGCGAATCAACGACTCTAAATTTTGTATCACTTCATCAAGCAATTGATCGGCTTCCTGATACTTTTCCGTATCGAGTAGCGAACTAATCTTCGCCATCTTCTTCGTGATCAACCGTTCTTTAGATTGCTGATATGCAGCAACAAGTAATTTGGCGCGTTCTGGTTCTTTTTCTCGGAGCTTTTCCGCGATTACAGTTAGCTTCGTCTCCAATTCAGACATTTTCCGTTCGACGAGGCGCTGCCGAACCCCCAGTTCAGTTTTCAGATCAGGGCTTTTCGGGTCATCCTGCGCTACGAGACCGCTTAGGTTCGCGACCGAAACAAGAGCGGCGATGATTGCCACTCTTAAAAAACTCAATCGGTTTTCTACTACCATTACCCTACTCCTCATTGACCAACCCGACTCGCAACACATAACGTCTTATTCGGCAAGTTGTTAGATTTATTTATCAAAAATATCGTCGTCATCTCCGTCGAATATCCCGTCGTCTGGTTTAATACGATCCTTGATTCCGCCTTTTATTTCCGTCGTTTTGCTTTTCACTTCAAGAAAATCGTTGATAATTTCCTGAAAACTCTCTGAATCCGCCATCGCACTCAGAATTCTTTTCATCTCTTCAAGAATCGCCAGCTGTAACTCAACTGACTGATCCACGATTTCTTCCAGTTCGGATTGGTCGCGAATTGCTCGTCGAGCATTGTCAAATTGTCGGCTTGCCAAAGAAATCAATTCGGAATCGAGCTGTCGAATCGGCCCAATAATCCGTTCATCAAATCTCGTTTCAATCCGTTGATCGGGCGCCAATTGGTTTTCAGCTTCATCGAGGCGATTGTTCTTAACCTCGACCAAAAACTCCTCGAATCGGTTCGCGACGCGATCCAGCACCGTGCCCACACCTTTTTGCTTTCGCACTAACGCAATCAAGGCGGCCTCGCGTTTAGAATCGAATTCTTCCTGACTGACTCCGTCTTGCCGCGTTCTTGCTGCGATGGCCTGAATCTCTGTCATCAATGCCAATTGAACCTGATACGCTTGATCGTCAAATGCCTTTCGTTGCTCTATTTCTCGTCTTAACAAATCCGCCCGTAATTCTTCGTCCGTAACGACCCTCAACAGAAACTCTTGAGAACGACCGACATTGGGTTTTCCAGGGTGATTATCTTTCGCAGTCACCGAAAACCGAAAACTAGTCCCCGGACTTAGCCCTAAAAGCTCGAGATCCAATTCAGCAAAATCCTTCACCTGGCGAATAGGCAGTCCGTCTTCACCCGGGCGGGGCTCGGCGAACACCAACTCTCGCTGACCGGTTTTTTCATCATTGTCGCCGGTTTTCCAAGTCGCATCAAAGGCCAATTGCGTCAAACCATAAGAATCAACGGCCTGATAAGAAGCCGGCAGGTTTGCCCTTGCTGAAACAAGCCCGCTGATCCCCAACAAACTCGCTCTAATTTTAGGTACGTCATCCTCTTTAATCGTCACACGAAATTTGGATCGACGCGAGCTCTTCATCCCTGAACTGTCTACCAGTTCAAATTCGTATTCGCCACCGACCAACGCCTGACCCTCGCCGGGAATGGTCAAATTGAATTGCGTATCATCCTCACCTAGTTGCATCGGATAAACTTCTTGATCAAGTTTCAAGTTGGCAGCAGACAAAGCCTTGTTTGTCCTGATGCCGACATCCAAGCGACTGCCAACTAAAACCGAATGCGGCCCCACCCCCTGCAGTTCCCTGTGGGTAACACCTGTGTAGGCCGGCATGAGCACATTTAAATCTAATTGGATTACACTGGGAGGTTCAACGAGCTTAACATCGACCCAGGAGGTCACATCATCGCCACCGCTTGCCCGGAAACGAAACGGAGACGAAACATTATGGAACACGAAGACATGCTCGCGTCCATTTAACTTTCCTGTCGGTTTCATTTGGTGAAACGTCTTCCCACCCTGATGGCTAGTTTCCAAAGAAACCGATACGTCACTTTCAAGGCTATCTTCCGTCACGCGGACCAATTGCCGATGATCGCCACCGCGAGGCAAAATCAACTCTCCGTCAACCGCGCCGACAATTTCGAGGTAGGTGGCTTGCGGCCACTGATCTTCAAGTAACAAAATGTTTCGGTTAAACCAGGTCTTTAGAAATTCGGTTTGCGAGATCCCAACACCCACCCCCGCCGCCATCGCAAGGCCGGCCATTAACAATAACCAGTTTTGAAGATGCCGGCTAAGGTCAAGTGCTTTTGAAAAATCAACCAACTTCGATTTTTCGATTCCCTGCTCAATGGTCGCCGCTGCCAATGCTGCCGACGTCCCCCATTGCTTCCAATCTTCGTCCCGTGACAACTGAACGCTTGAGAGCAAACTCTCCTTAAGCTCAGGGTTCTTGTTTTCAACCTCGTAAATCAGTGCATCATCGCTAAGTCGAGAGAACAACGGCTTCACAACCCGAATACCAAAATACACCACCGCCGCGACGCCCATCGCAATCAGCATTACCAATCGCTGAGCGAAATCCATTTTAAAAAAACGATCCAAAGCAACATCAAACGCAAGAACCGCCAAAATGGCGATCAACCAGCGACCCAGCCCATGGATTAAGATCCAGCGCGTTAATTTACTCCGCATGCGAAGCAGTTTTTCCATGACCAATTTGGGCATGTTTTTAGAGGTTGTCGTGACCGATGCCATTGAAAACGCTTACCTTGAATTCGCCGATTTCTAAATCGCCTGTTATTTCTTACCCGTGTGAGTCGAGAACACTCTCAACGTCCACTAATTCGCTACAGCAGTTTGTACCATTTACGCAAAATCCATTCGATCGAAAGCAACGCGACCGGCAATCCATAAAACAACCACCGCAGATATCCGTTAACATCCCAAAGCGGTTTCGGAGGACTGTTGAATTCCGCCCGGGTTACCAGCGTCGGCAACGCCTCGGGCAAACTGGCAATCTGCTCCAAGCGAAAATACTCTCCACCAGACTGCTTTGCTATTTCTGTCAATAACTTTTCGTTTAACCAATAAGCACCCGATTCGGCACTTGGAGGAACGACGCGAAAAGCAATAGGATCAATTAACTTACCTTCTGCATCGCCCGCTGCAAATGAAACCGTGGCTTCGAAATTACCAATCCGTTGCGCTACAAAAGTACCTTCATAGCTACCCTCCTGATTGGGAAGCAATTTTAATTCCACGGTCTGGGTCCGCCCATCCTCAGCCCGCACGATCGCTTTTTGGATCGGCGACGTCGATGGCTTGAACTGCTCATCTAAAACCCGAGCGACCAACAATACGCGATCTCCAAGTTCAAATTCAGATTTCTCAGTGTCAATGAATCCCCGCCGTGACCCTTGCAACGAACGTGTTTCTACCAAGTACCTCACCACCTGAATCCAAAACCGATCAAAATATTGAGCCTGCACGCCAACCGGTCGCCATCGGAATGACTCCTGAAATCCAAGGTATAACACCGACCCAGCACCGTACCGACCTGCAACCATCAACGGCTGGTTGCCCTCTGCATTGACCTGATCTCCACTCTCGAGCAAGACTCGCGCCGTCGGCTTAGCAGCAATCGCGGGAAAACTCCACAAAACACTAGGGATCAAATTCCATATTTTCGAATTGTCAGCTGGGTCACTGCGAAAGCTCATTACCGGATGATCAAGGTTGTGAGTAACCACTAACATTTGCCCAGATCGACTTTCTTTGGCCGATGCCAGTGCTTCCACCGTGTCAATAAATTCGGTGTCTCCAAACCGAACCGGCAGTAAGTCCCGGATCGATTTCAAGCGATTCATCGTAACGAATTCACTGGTGTGTTGAGGGCCAGCCATAAACAAAACCCCTCCTGCTTTAAACTTGCAGAAGTCTTTTAGCAACTCCATCCAATTTTCGTCAAACTCCTCCGGATTCGGATCAAACATCATCACGACGTTATAAGCGCCCAGCTCATCAATCGTACGGGGCAACCGCGAGATCGGAGCATTTCCCTCTTGAGGTCGTGTTTCATCCATTGTCTGAAGCCAGCAACTCAGCGCGATGGTCTGATCCCGCTGAAGCAATTTGTAAACATGCTGGTAATCCCAACTTGCCTCACCGGAAACCAACAGGACTTTCACTTTCTCATCGACAACTTCCATCTCCGAGGTGACCCGAGCGTTATCCGCTAATTCGGTTTCATTTTCCAACTCTTTGACTTGCACGGTAAAAACGTACTTGCCGGAACGATTAAGAATGTGATCAAAATCCACTCGAATGCGGCCGCCAGTTTCTGGAATCGCGACGTCTTTCGATTTTACTTTTTCAGGCAATCCAGGCTTTCCGGTGCGCGCGTCGACCTGCTGCTGTATCAACTCGACTTCGATTCGAGCAGGCATTCCCTCGTCGCCAACCTGCGAGGTCTGCAACACCGCTTCGATTTCAAATGGCTCGTCTGGGTAAGCCCGATCTCGCACATAGACTTCCGTCACCGCAATGTTCTTAGGCGGGTTGGGGTCGCCGACGCCGATCACAAAAATTGGCACGCCCTGATCCGCTGCTTTCTGAGCAATCTCGATCGGATCTTCACTACCGTTATGCTGCCCATCACTGATCAACAGGATCGCCGACAACCTACCAGTATCATCCAGCGACTCCCGCAGCGCCTGCCAGATATCGGTCCCCAATCCACTCGCTTCAAGATCTGGAATCGTCTTGCGAATCAGTCCCTCTGGCTCTTCGCTCTCCGAATCTGCCGAGGGATCAGGCTCATCTTGTTTTGTATCTTCAGTCTGCTTCTTCAGATTTGCAGGTATCACTGCTACCGGGACATTGCCGTCAGAGAAATTAACAATCCGCAACGACCCCTTATCCCTCAGTTGTTCCAACAGTGCTGGATTTTTTGCGAACGCCTGATTTAACAATGTAGAACGCTTGACTTGCCCATTGCCGATCGAAGCGATGGATAAACCGGTGAGCTTCGCCAACTGCTTTTGCTGATCTTCACTGCGGTAACTGTCTCCACGGTCAAACGAAAGGGAACTATCTCGCAACATTGAAATCGTTGGCTTGATTTCATTGACCTGTTGGTAAAACACCGATGGCTTCAAAAACATCATGATCAGTAGCAACAGCACAGACAGTCGCAAACCGGCCATCACTAACTTGACGGGCATTGGGCAAGTATTAATCTCACGGCGATACATCCAAAAAACACCGAACACAACGGCCATTAAAATCGCAACTAAAACGAAGACACCCCACGACTCCGGGATATTCGCCCATTGCAATCTGGGAGTACCAGCGCGATCGGGATCGGCGCCAACCAACCATTCCAGCAATCTACTTTCGGCAATGAAATTCAACGTTTTCTCAATTCTTACAATGATCTATTTCGTCGGCCAGTGGCTCTCGATTCGGTATCGAACCGCCTATCCACTGGCCCTAAAAGCGTGACCACACACCTCTCCGAACAACTAGTCAACTCGTTTCGCATCCAACATGTAAAGCCGATTCGCACCGTGAACCCAAAATCTTTCGCCGTCACTGTATAAATTACCGACCGGCGCGTTGGTCCCTAAATCAACATGCACCTGCTTGAGCACTTCCGCGCGGCCATTTTTACCCTTGAGTGACAATTGATAAATGCGATCTTCTACTGGCAAATAAATCCCATTGGGGGTCACCATTCCACGACCCAATGACTGACGTCCGTCAAACATCTGCTCTGTACCCCAGATCATCCGCCCCTGTCCTTTGAGATCATATGCGACGACAGTTTCAAATCCCCCTGCATACAACACGTCTTCGTAAACGCCGAGTATATAATCAACTTTAAATCCGACGGGACTCATCTCCGTCCGCCAAATAAGCTCTCCCGTATTTCGGTCAATGGCTTCAATGGAATCGGTGTCCGAACTGAAACAAACCATTTGTTTTCCGTACGGAATTACAATATCACTTGACCACCCATCAAAATTCAATCGATTCACCGTCCAACCGCTTCGACGCCCAAAATTATCCGCTTGACCGACCCTTGGATAACGCTTTGCAAATCGGACGGTTCCCGTTGCTGGATCGAGTACGAATACAACGCCCATTCCGCAACTAACAAACAAATCACTTCCCTCAAGAGAAAGCTCAATCGCGGCCCACGGCACCGATCCGGTTTCCGGTTCGTCGCACAAAAACGACTGCCACACTGTTTTACCTCCACGTTTCGGATCGAGGGCATAGATCGAGATCGCACCACCATTATTAACGGGAACAATCACGAGCTCACCAAATCCCACGGGGGCAGCCATAAATCCACCGCTGTCAAGCCACTCCGACTCTTCCGCCTCGTTATTAAAGGGAGCGACTTCCTCGTCTGATTCCTCGCGAGGTAATCTCCACAACACTTGGCCGGACTTCGCGTCGTAGGCAGTCAGAAAGTTCTCCCTCGTCCTCCGAAACGTCGCGTTCCACTGAGGCGCAACTTTGGGTTGCTTATGTGGGTTGGAATCATCGAAAGATTTTCCTTCGACAGAATATGCGATGTCTTTACAAATCGACATCTGCTGAAAAACTCGGTCGCCAAACAGATTTATCTCCGTCGGAGTCACTGGATATTTCAACGCACCATTTGCTGGGCCATTTGACGGGCCAAACCCCCTGCCTCCCCAGTTGCGGCGAATGGTAGACATCATCATTGTCGCATCATCAATTTGAAATGCGTTCTTCCAGACACTGCGCCAAGCAATACCAGCATCGACAGTGCCTTGCCAACCATCACTCTTAGCAAGATCCGCGACCCTCTCGCGACTCCAAACCGAGAGATCAGAACCCGTTTTGAAAAACAGACGATCTCCGTCAATCAACAACTCACCCGCAGGCCTCCAACTCTTGTTCCTCCAGGACTCGATCAGCCGCTTTTCACTCAAATCTACAGTCTCGCCAACGCTTTCCCCAGATGCCTTCTGGCCGGTCAACAACTTCCCTTCAATATCAGCGCTGCGGTTGTAACGATCCTTTGGCTCAAAATAAAACTGCCAACTCGCCTCCAAGTCCCCTTCCATCATCTCGTCGGGAACCGACTGCATAACACCGTAGCGGTGGGCATTCCCCAGCGCCATCTTCCAATCCAAATTGACTTCATCTCGCTCATCAGACGTCGTCAATTTACCCAGCGAGCGACTGACCATCACCGCCTGATCCGAGTTACGATTGACTGCCAAAGCTTGCGCAATCGCCTCCTTCGCTGCCGGCATATCCCCCAGAAAAGCTTGGCACAGCGCAATCTTAGAATAAACCTCATCCATGGGGACGGTCGGATCCGGATACTGCGTGGCGATCTTCTCAAACATTCGCCGGGCACCGATGAAATCGAATTGGTCAAGATAAACACTACCCAGATTAAACGCTGATTCATCGCCGAGAGAACTAATAAAATAATTGCGAACGACACTGTTCAATGCCGTGACATTTGAATCGTCAGCCGCCTCGGCCAGAATCTCTTTCGCAGCCGCGTCAGCAATCACACGATAAGCAACCAATCCTTCAGGCGGGAGCTCAGCAAGGATCGCTTCAACTTGCTCAACAAGCGAGTAATAGATTTCGCCATCACTTGAAAACAATGCATCCCCACTCCGATTCAGCACCGCCTGCCAAAGCGTGCAGGCGACTCGATACTGTCCGTCATTTCGCATCCGCTGAGCTTTGGCAAGCACATCTTCCAGCTCTGGATCCGTCTTTAAAACGGCTCCCACCTCAGCCATCTCGTCTTGCCCCCCGGCCAACGCAGCCTGTGGCACTCGCCGAAAACCAATCTGTTTTGCGGATCCAGACTCGGGAAACATCAGCGCGGCCGCCGACCAAACACCGATGATCACGGCAACCGACAGGATTTTATTAGTGAACAAATTCATCATTTAATTACCAGGCTTCCACCCTGCTAAGGACTACCGTTTCTTTCCCCAAAACCAACCTAACACCTGCTCAAGCACGAGCACGGCAAACAAGAACAGCAGAATTTGCAACCAAATTTCAGTTTCTCCGCCCGAAACCTGCTGACCGACCAATCCACCCGCTGCCACCATTGTTACCTTTTCACCCAAAAAGTCACCTTCTAAGGCACTCGCTGGAATACGCTTCAATTGGCTTTCCCGAGGGTCGACATTGGCCGCAAACAACACCATTTCCTCTTCACCAGTATGGCGACTCAAACCCAACTCGTAAAAACCTCGGCGCTGGACACCATCGAATTTCACTCGGTACAACACGCTCGCCCCGTTACGATCAGACTCGCCACCGTTTGACTCGCCATTGGGCTTGGCAATCGATTCAACTTTTTCGTTTTGAGGATCCCGCAAACTAACGCGACTGTCATAAGCTGACATATCAACCGGATAAGAAACTTCCCCTCCCAGTTCAACGACACCTTCCTCCGCCCCCGAACCAACCAAATAATCAACTAAGTCAATCATGACCGGAGGGAATGTTGGACTACTTGGCCACATCGTCCAGTCGCCGTCGCCAGGAATTGTAAACACGATGACATTGCCCGAACCATAACTCAAATCAACCATGGCCGGAGAATTATCCTTATCACTCAGACGAAGCGGGACGGACAATGTCTTACCGATCAAATCGGAATTCAAATTTGAAGTCCACCAACTGAACACATCAACATTGGACAGACTCGAAGCATCGCTCTCCACGACCACCGCTAAAGACGGATGAATCTGCGGATCAATTTCAAAATTGACCCACTTTGACATTGTTGGGTCACCCATCATGCGGTCCAAAGCCAACGGGGACAGCCCCTCACCATTTTGATAAAACGTATCGTTAAAGGTACTCGCACGAACCCGGTTTCCCGGCATAAAAACCAGAGCCCCGCCATCTTGAACCCACTGTTCAAGAGATTTCACACGGTCGGTCGAGGCCTCATCGACGTTACAAAGAAAGATAACTTCAAAATCCGAAAGCGACTCCGATTCTAATTCACTGGCAGTCACCACTTTCATATTCATCCCCGTACCGGCCACCTGAAGGCTTCGCAAATAATGCGTTTCGCTCCGCTCCGAGGCCGAGGACGGATCCCCATCAACTAACAGTACGGAAATCCCATCTTTCACGCGAGACGCGTAATAACCAACGCTGTCCTCCAGTAACTGGTCCGCCACCACGCCGTCTTCTCCGAGAGACTGACGATCAATCTCTGCCTTCACGCGATAACTCTTAAACCGAGGCTTTACCTGGTCACCATCGAGCATCGCTGAATCTTCCGCATCCTCCGACGGGAAAACGTATCGAAATGCCAATTCCGTTTCCTGCCCAGGCGCCAACGAAGGCACGACTTCGTAATCTGGCTGGCCTTCATCTATTTGAAGCAGCACGCGAATCTGATTAACCGTCTGAGTTCCGTAGTTTGCGACCGAAACATTGAACTGAATAACCTTGTCGGCAACCTGAAGATTTTCGGGCCGCACCCCTGTAATGGCAAGGTTTTGATCATTCGCTCCCCCGACATCCACGAGAAAACAATCCACCGTCTGTTCGGAAATATCCGTCAACAATCGATTGGGCGCCGAATCAGTATCCGCAATGAGAGCGTTAAACCAATCCCGTTCACGCATGTCGGAAAACGCATACACAATCCGTCCGCCCGCTTCCCGTTGACCACTCACGTACCGTTTCAGTTCCAGCAACGAAACCGTGTAATCAGCACTCGAATCGGTACACTCCAGGTCATCAATGGCTTCGACAAGCGAGGGCAAAGTGCTCCTGGTCAATGGTTCATTTGCAAGGAGCGGCTGCTCGGGGTTGCTAGTCAACATGAGAGTCAACCAATCTTCGGTGCGGTCCGATTCCGCCAATTCGCCAAGCAACTCCTTAATCTGACGTTTCGTTACATCAAACGCAGGCTCCGCGTCAAACAAAACTCTTTGACTCAGTGAATCGTCTACTAGAATCACCCGCTCGATCTTCTGTGCCTGCTGAAGGACGCGCGTCACGCTCGACGGTAGAAACGGCCGGGAAAACATCAATGCCACCAGCAACATCGCGAGGCACCGAAGCATCAAGAGAATAAAATTCTCAAGCTGGACACGCCGCCGGTTTTTCTTGTCAGCTTCAAACAAAAAATCCATCGCCGCCCATTGGACGATTTTAAATCGCCGCTTATTGAGCAGGTGGATAATGATGGGCGACGCGATTGCGAGACCGCCCAGCAGCATCCATGGATTCAAAAACCAACTTAACATCTTTGTCTTTTCCTTTTGTCGCCAGTGTCAGCTAATCAATTGCTAACGGCGTCCCAAGTGATCAATAAAATATTTCGCATTTCCCCAACGACTTACCGAGGCAATTTTCGCTAGAGATTCTTCCTTCGTGATTTTGACCGAAAATTGAGATAGCTCGACAGCACCCCATCCAATGGCTTTGAAGTATCAAGCAATACGTGGTCAATCCCCGCCGTAGCACAAACTTTCTTGACCCGAGTCATGTAGCGATCCACCGCTTCCATATAAGACTTCCGCAGTGAACGAGGTTCGGCATGCAATTCCCCAGCAGATTCCATCCCTTGAAAAAGAGTGTTGTCCTGAAAGGGGAACTCTAACTCATCGTGATGCATTACATGGAATACAATTACCTCGTGCCTCCGCAGACGAAACTGCGTGAGTGCTGTTGCCAACTCTTCAGGATCAATGAACAGATCAGAAAACAAAGCGATGACGCCGCGTTTTCGAATCTGGGAGCCCAGAACGACAAACGGATCACTAACGTCCGTGGTGTTCGCCGGTTCGGTTTGCTCAAGTTCATGAAGAAGAAGCTTTAAATGCGACGGATGGGAAGAAGATTTCAAATTCTTGTCAATCTTGTCACTGTACAACACCAACCCGACAGAATCCTGCTGCTGTTGCATCAAATACCCCAAACTGGCAGCCGCCGTCGCAGCATAGTCAAACTTACTCCATCCGGTGCTCTCGCCGTATCGCATTGACTTACTGCAGTCTACGATCAGGTGACACTTCAGGTTGGTCTCCTCTTCATATTCCTTGATGTACAAGCGATCGGTTTTTGACCAAACCTTCCAATCGATATGTCGCAGATCGTCGCCCGGCGAGTACTCACGGTGAGCAGCAAATTCAATGGCGAACCCATTAAACGGGCTTCGATGCTGCCCGGAGATAAACCCCTCGACAACCAACCGCGCGCGAACCTCCAAGCGTTTGATTTTGTCGAGTGTCTTGGGATCCAGATATTTGGTTGCTGGACTATCAGTCGCCATAAACGATCATTCTCTTGAATTAAGCAATTAGATTTTCAACGAGTCTTGACTCAGCCGAAGGCCGGATTTCAATTCAGAACCTCACTCAACTGAACGCTTTTACGAGCTCAGGCGATATTTGATCCCCCTCGCTGCGCTCCGGGATTTCGGTAAGAAGACGGTCGATAATATCATCCGACGTCACACCCGTTGAATCCGCATTGAAATTCGTGATCACGCGATGGCGAAGGACCGGTTTGGCAACGGCCCGCAGATCTTCTGTTGTCGCGTAACTCCTGCCTTCAAGCACAGCCCTTGCCTTGGCACCCAAAAGTAAATTTTGCACGCCCCGCGGACCGGCACCCCACGAAATTGCCTCTTTAACAAATTCTGGACATTCATCCTCGAGTACCCTCGTCGCCCGAACAATCCGTAAGGCAAAATGAATCAAATGAGGGGCAACGGGAACGCGACGGACCAATTGCTGTAACCGCAAAATATCCTCTCCCGTCAAAACCTGCTCGACTGTCGGATTGTTATCCGCAGTGGTGGTCGCGGCAATCTGGTATTCCTCATCATAACTAGGATACGTCACAAATATCTTAAACATGAATCGGTCTTGCTGAGCTTCCGGAAGTGTATAGGTCCCCTCCTGCTCGATCGGGTTCTGAGTCGCCAGCACAAAGAAGGGCGCTGGCAACTTATTTCGCTCACCACCGATCGTAACCTGCCTCTCTTGCATCGCCTCTAATAATGCCGCCTGCGTTTTGGGAGGCGTTCGATTAATTTCATCCGCCAAAACAATATTGGCAAACACTGGCCCTTTGAGAAACTTAAATTCTCGCTTGCCCGATGCTTTATCTTCCTGAATCACTTCGGTACCCACGATGTCACTTGGCATCAGGTCAGGCGTGAACTGAATACGATTAAAATCCAGATTAAGCGTATCGGCCAAAGTACTAACCATTAACGTTTTAGCCAGACCCGGCACACCTTCAAGCAAACAATGACCCTGTGCAAAAATCGCAATCATCAACTGCTCGATCACTTCGTTTTGACCGACAATGACTTTGCCCAACTGCTCGCGAACCGCTCGATATGATTCACTTAGTTTTTCCAGTGCCTTGATTTCGTCGCCACTCAATTCAGCTTGGCCACCAGAAACGCGATCGTTCATACTATTTTCCTGACTCGGTAATAAAGTTGTTCAAAAACGGAAGCCTATCGCGAGCGAAGCCTGCCCTCAAAATCAAAACCGCAGCCTCACTGCCCAGAATACCGAAACCAGTTTTTCTGCGATTTTCAATCTAGAACGCCGCCTCAATTCTCCGCGAAACCTCTTCAGCTTGGAGTTGTGTTTTAATCTTAGCAAAAAATTGATCTATTCCACCCGAACCTCGGCGAGAAATGGTCGCATTTACCCGACACACTCACTTCGATTAGAATCCAATTCTAACCCAAGAACGGGCTAGTGTTCCACCTTCCATTCAAAACGAATCCAAAACTTCGTTTCTTACGGAATGTTTCATTATTTTGACCAATTGGGAATTTTCTTGCATCCAAATTAATTGTCCAGCAATTTGAAATTTTCTTTCTTTGCGTGATAACTAACCAAACTTTGTGTCGACCCATAATATTAGAAGCCAAAAGTTAGCTTTCCGACTTCAATCGCACGAGATTTGCGATTCGGCAAACGCTGCCCCCATGGAGCTAATCAACTTGGTTAATCGCCCTTAAACTGAAATAATGCCTTCATGGCCGAGCAAACCACAATCCAACCACCGCACCAAAAATGGCGCCCCCTTGGAATGTCGTTTTTGAGCCACAGCTTATTAGTAATTCTGTTCATTATTTTTGGCATTTTCTCACGCACACCCCAACCTGAAACCGGCCAACTGCGCCGCGCAGGCGTCGTCCTGGCCGTTCAATCAGAAACCGACACCACCGAGTACCTCGACGAATCCGACTTCCCCGAAGAAAGCCAAGCGGATACTCAGACGAATCAGTCGGACCCTTCTGCCTTGCCTCCCCCCCCGATGGCCGCGTCCCCGGCAACGCCCGACTTACCTGATCTGGCAGGCCTCCCTTCTTTACCGGAGGCTCTCATCGATGCCAACGACATGTCGGAATCTATTAAGCGGGGTAGCGCCGATTCGCACTACGAGCTTTCCAAAGAAGACCTGAAATTGATCGCTGCCGATCAAAAGCTAATTAAGTCTCGGGCTCCCGTTGGCGACCCGACAACGATCAGCGTCTTTGGGAGTGGAGGTGTTTCCGGTAGGTCTTTTGTATTCCTGATCGATAGATCCTTCAGTATGGGAACCCAGGGCCTTGGCGTGATTGAGGCCGCGAGACAGGAGCTCGCAGAAGCCATCAATCAACTCCAGCCGTATCACAAATTTCAAATTGTAGGATACCACCAACGAACCCACACGATGCTGCGACGTCAATTACTCTCCGCCAGTGAAATAAATAAAGCAAAAGTTCCTGAGCACATTCGCAGCATGGCAGCCTTCGGATCGACCAATCACGAAAACGGAATCTTCGCTGCACTCGCGTTTAAACCCGATGCAATCATTCTAATGACCGACGGGGGATATCCTGAACTCAACAGCGGCCAACTGAAAACGATAAAGAAACTCGCACCCCAGGGCTGCGAGATCCATTGCATCCAGTTCGGAATTGGCCCCCTGCAATCCACGAAAAGTTTCATGACTGAACTTGCTCAACAAAATGACGGATCTTTCCGCTATATTGATGTGACCAAGTGGAAGCAGGAAAACTAAGGAGAATACCGTGACCAATTCAACTGCCTTTTATTTGCCAAACCTTCTCTGGGTTCGTGCCACAGCACTAATCCCCCTGGGGCTGGTCATTCTCCAGACGCTTGCGGGGCAAGCCGATTTAAAAGCAGAAGAATTTAAAATCAGTCTGCAATCGGGATCTGTAATAACCGTCGACGTAACAAACCCCACACTGAAGTGGACACGTGTTTCCAACAGTGGAGAGAGCAGCGCTGAGACGATTCAAATTGCCGACCTCGAGCGGGTCATTCTAAGTGAATCCCCGGTAGGAGTGAGAGTCGAAATTATCCGGCAGTTAATCGCGGATCTTGCAGACGACAGCTATCAAAAACGAAAAACAGCAGAAGACAAGCTTTCGGAAGTTGAAACGGCAGGGCATTTCCAGGAGATGCTACAGTCCAATCTGGATCACCCAAATTTTGAAGTTCGCTACCGAATCCAGCGGATTTTAAAAAAACTCGAAGACCAGGAATCCACCACGCAAGAAAACCAATTTGATAGACTTTTTTTCAATGACGGAACGATGGCCGAAGGAGATTTGGGGAATCTGCGCATCGAGTCATCCTACCGCGGGCGGTCACTGACTCTTAAACGAGAGCAAATCGCAATGATTTCGAAGCCTTCCAATGCCCCCGCTTTGAAAGCAAACGACAAAAAAATTGATGTCCAAATTTTCCACAAGCCGCTAAATATTTTTTATCGAGTTGATCAGACGATAATCAATTTTGAAAAATCTCCCGACGGTGAAGAACTTCGTCGCCCCGCAGATGTTAGCCAGACCTTCGTTCCCGTCGGACTTAAGTTGGGCACCGAGCAAAAGGGATTCATTGGCATTTCCGGATACGGATTCAAATTTGGACCTGAAAAACGTGCAAGTGGAAATTCCATTTGCGTCTACGAAACGGTAGGGACTTATTCCAAACGCTTCAAAGGGATCATGGAGATTAGTTTCTGCATGCCCAACCAAGGGTCCGTTGCTGCAGGCGTTATGGAGTTTGGCATGCAAATGGCCCGCGTCAATCACAGTCGCGATTTCATTGTAGAAGCCTACAACGCCGACAACCAACTCCTCGCCTCTGTAGAATCATCAGACGAACCGTGCGTGTTTTCAGGAATCAAATCAACCCAACCGATTGCGAAAATCAGGATCCTTTCTAACCCGTACTTATTTCGAATAGACCGCGCGATCGATGAAGATTACGCAGTTGATTCCATCTGTTTTTCGCCACCCGTTCCAATTGACTCGCTAACTCCCAAAGACCAACCATCGGTAACATTAAACAATGGTGATTTGCTAAAAACAAACAAAATCAAACTTTCAGGCCCCGACGCAATCTCGATCAATCCGGTAGGTGAACAGAATTACAAAATTGGATTCGACGAAATTCGATCAATTAACTTCAATCACAGTTTTCAGAAAGATCCCAAATCTTTTGCTCGCCTGCGGCCAAAGCGAGTTCTAGAAACGTGGACAGCGATGATTAGCGATGGCAGCATTCTTTTCATTGAGCCTGGCAACCCAATGATCAGCAAGCTGTTCCCCGAAGTCGAGCTTCCATTCGACACGATCACAGGCATGTGGCTGACCCGGAATCCATCGCGATTCCCAATGAAGTCCGATTTCGAAAAAGGTAAGAACGTAATCGTCTTTCCAACCTGTCGAATTATCCCTGACTTAATCTCATTTGCCAATTATGGTTTTCTGTGGAATAAGTCTGCGGAAAAAATCACACAAGATCTCCAGATCGAAGGGGATGAGAAAGACCAGGATGACCCCACACCCAACGTGGATCGCGTCACTTACGAGACAGCATCAGCTGAAAGCAGCCCGACGGTATGGATCCAACCACCTCGCTCAACCAAGGCCAGCCAGGGGCGAATCATTTTGGCCGATGGGCAGCAATTAGTCCTCAATGGAAATTTGAAATTCCAGCTCGCTGAAATCCAAGAGGATAAAATTACAATCTCCATTGGAAAACAAATTGCCACAATCCCTATCGATCAGGTTCAAATCATTGAGTTTCCAGAACGCCCGTGATTGGTACCTGCCGGACCGGCTTAACGCGCTATCAAAACCGTTTTCTTGAATCAACTCCCCAAGTCCACCCCGAACAAAGCACGTTCTAGTGGACATCACTCCTTGGTTTGGCCAATCTATGAATACAGAAGCATCTACGATGGAACTGGACGTGATAGCCGTCGGTGCCCACCCAGATGATTGCGAAATCGGTTGCGGGGGAACACTTGCAAGCCTTGCCGCTCAAGGACTTCGTGTCGGCATCCTTGATTTAACCAATGGCGAACCAACTCCCCGATGCCCCAGCCCTGAGATTCGAATCGCCGAGGCCGAAAGAGCAGCAGAAGCGTTGGGAATAAAAAAACGAGTTATTCTGGATTTACCAAACCGCCAACTCTTCGATAATTTTGAATCCCGAATTGCACTGGCAACTCAATTCCGCCTCTATCGCCCTAAGATCATTTTTTGCATCGAAGGCAAAACCCCAATGGCTTCGCCCGACCACTGGCAAGCCATGCAAATCACCGAGGCCGCAATTTTCTACAGTCGGCTAAGTAAATGGGACGAACATTTTGAGGGACTGCCCGTCCATACGATTTCACGGCAAGTGAACTACTCACTATTTTTTGAATCCGACTGGAGCGGATCGGGGCCACGACAATTTGTGTTTGACATCGCCGATTCCATCGATAAAAAAATCGAGGCCGTTCGCTGTTACACCACTCAATTTCCACCGGAAAAAGAATATATTTATGACCGCATCCGTGCCATGGCCAGTGCGGTAGGTCTTTCGGCAGGGCTTGAGTATGGCGAAGTCCTGAGTTCCACAAGAACACTGGCAACTCGGGATCTGATGGCCACGTTGATGCTTGACGCCTGAAAATGACTCGCCTGAGCATCCGCCACGAACCCAGTTAAATTTAGCCCTTGTCCCTTTTAAACATCGACCATGCCTAGTTCTCGCATCAATTTCCTGAATGTCTCCGGCAAACGGTTAGCCGGGATCATGGAACTCCCCTTGCCGCTGGCAACCGGTAAAGAATTGCCAAAAACCATTGCGTTATTCGCCCACTGTTTCACCTGCACAAAAGACCTAAAAGCGATTGTACGGATAAGCCGTGCCTTGGCAAAACGAAACATCGGAGTGCTCAGATTTGATTTTACTGGACTCGGTGATAGCCATGGAAATTTTTCCGACACCAATATCGAATCCAATCTCGCAGATATTCAATCGGCCTGCCATTGGCTTTCCGAACACCATCAGGCACCGTCACTGTTGATCGGACATTCCCTTGGCGGAGCTGCGATGATGGCCGCGGCCGAATCCATTCCATCGAGTCGCGCATTAGTGACCCTCGCTTCGCCCTCCTGCACGCGGCATCTTGCCGAATTTCTTGGAAGCCAAAATCCGGAAATCAATTCCACCGGCAGTGGCACCGTCACCATCGGGGGGAGAACCCACACCATCAAAAAACAGATGCTCGACAGTTTACGGGACTTCGATCTGAAACAGCGGATTCAGCGGATTCATATTCCACATCTGATCATGCATTCGCCTGCCGACGAAACTCTCGATTTCAGACATGCCGTCGAAATTTTTGAAAATACAGCGGGCGCGAAGTCGCTCATTACGCTCGTGGACTCCGATCACCTCTTAGTTAACCGCGCCGACGACGCGACCTACGTCGCCAATCTGATTGCGGTTTGGGGGAGTCGGTTTTTGCCCGAGATTCGTTGAGAATTTGCCATAAACTCACCGATGAGGCATGTGAATGCTCAACCTCCAAGGCAGGGCCTGGAAACGACTTTCTTCGGGCGAATCACCTCGCGTCGCCTACCAAAACTTCGGTAAACGATGCCAGTCCACCGATCAATTTTTATTTCTCACGCAAGGACTTGAAGTACTGCTGCGCGTGCTCTCGCTGAATCCGAGACATTTTCTGATTTTCGAGAGGATCCGATTCCTTACTCAACGAAGCCTGAATTAGGTCACGTGTTTCGCTGACAGAGCGACCGACCAAGTTTTTGCCGTCCGCGGTGCCGGTGACGACCGTCTGCCCCTGCTGAAGCTTACCCTTCACCTTCGATTTAAACGTCCCGGTGTCCTCTTCTTCCAAGCTTCGCTTGCCGGCGCCTTTCCCTGAGCCTTGTGCCCAATCCTGCCATTTCGGAGGGCCATCATTTTTTCCCTGCCCTTTGCCTTCACTAATACCAGCCTTGCAGTCGTCCGCCATTTGCTCAAGATCTTCTAAGGCTTCCATCTCACCCATTTCTTTTTCCATCTGCTCCATTTGCTTGGCAAGATCTTCGAGCGCTTCTCCAGCCTGTTTCATCGCCGCGTCTTGCTCTTGCGGGTTTCCCTGCTCGCCTTGCTGACCGGGCTTCTGCCCCCCCGCTTTGTCACCCGGTTTCATGCAGTCAGCACACTCTGCAAGTTTCTCACCCATCTTTTTTAACTTCTCCTGCTGTTGATCCATCGCTTTTTTCTCTTCCAGCTTCTGCTGCAATTGAGCGGCCTTATCAACATCTCCCTCTTTGAGTGCTTTCTTAATTTGCTCTTCTAACTTTTGCTTTTCCGCTTCATGCTGTTGGGCAGCTTTCTTGATTTCATCTGCCATCTTTTTGAGATCTTTCACCAGCTTCTTTTTTTCAACTTCGTTGAGCTCACCCGCCTTGAGTTTGTTCAGCAGTTCTTTGACGGCTTTTTTCGCATCGGCCATGTCTCCCTTGCTCATCGCATCGGCAAGTTCCTTGGCGGGGCCCTCACCGGCATCTTTTAGTTTATTGAGACTTTCTTTGAGCTCTTTGCTACTTCCAAGTTCTTTTTGCCGTTCAGCGATTTGCTTTTTGATGTCGTTTAACTTGATCAACACATCTTTTTTATCAGAGGTTTTTTCATCGATTAATTTGTCAAATTTTTTCTCGAGCGCCTTGACGTTGCCATCTGCGTCCTTCAAACCCTTGGTGATTCGTTCTTTTCGCTTTTCCTCAATCTGTTTTTTTAATTCTTTAATCGCCAGTTCGACTTGCTTCGAATCAACACGGTCGGGCTCCGAGGCGCCGGCTTTCTTCTCCGCGTTTGGGATCATCATGATTCCAAACAAAAGTAAAACGGGAATCAATGGCAGGAAAGCACGAGCCGTAGGTTGGTAACGAAATTCATCACGCACATCTATAATTTCCGCTTGGTCGGCAGCATCGTTTAACAAAGCCTGCCCAACGCTCGTTTCCGCAATTTCTGAGTCAAGTGTGAGCGCACTCGATAAGCGTTCTTTTAATCCAAATCGCCGATCAACTTCGATTGCCGCGCTTAACTGAGACGCCGTCTTCTGCCAGGTCACGATCAGCGGAATCAGAACCCCCAGAAGGGCGCCGCCGGCAATCCATGAATAAACCCAATTTTGATATTCCGCCTCCGATTGGAGGAAGCTCAAATGCCATATCTTGGGGATCGCCAAACCGATCGCAGCTAACAGGAGACAGGAAAACACCGACCAAGAAAGGACGTTAAAAAAATAGCCAATCACAAGGCGACGACGCGCCTGTGCTACTTTTTGAATGATTTTATTCACAATGGACTCCTTGAAGCGACTACCCAGAACACACAATAACCTGCGACCCCAAAATCGAGGCCGACTTCAATTTCCAACGCCTACACGCCCCGCTACGCAATTTACCCTATGGATGGGCACCTAAGTTTCATTATATGAGCCCTTTTCAAGACAAGGCTATTGCCATTCCCGCGAACTAACCGAAAAAAGCAACATATATTTACATTTTTAGGTTAGCCCCCGACTTTTATGTCGGTAAAAATTAGGGGTGTTCAATAGTCACTCCCCTCCAATTTCGATCGACATCTTGGGTTTCATGCCAGCAATTGTGCTTATCGTTAGCTTTCAGGTTTAAAACATGAATCAAAAAAAGGTTATCGACAAGGATCTGGGCGCCCCTGAAAAAGGCCTGCCTTCTCATACGGCCTTCCCAAAATCCGATTTGGTCATCTACGACGGAAGTTGTAATTTTTGCTCGGCCCAAGTTAAGAATCTCTATCGCTTGGATGGCAAGAACCGCTTGGCGTTTATCTCCCTTCACGATCCATTCGTGACTCACCGTTTCTCAGACCTAACCCATCAGCAACTGATGGAACAAATTTTCCTCATCCCTAATCGCAACGGAGACTATTCGGATCGCCGACTCGGAGGTGCAGTCGCGATCAAATACCTGACCTTGCGGTTGCCAAAACTGTGGATCCTCGCCCCCCTTTTCCACCTGCCTTTAACAGGGGGTATCCAACAATGGGTCTACCAGCAAATCGCAAAACGCCGCTACAAAATCGCTGGTAAGCGCAAAGGACATTGCGATGAACAGGGCACATGCGATTTACACGTTCGTGATTAACACGTTCGTGGTCAAACGCTTTCGTGGTCAAACGCTTTCGTGGTCAAACGCTTTGCATGCCATGTAGTCAACGTTTTTCGAAGCTGGAGAACGCCATCGCTTAGAGCGATAAAAACGGCAGCAACACCCACAGCAGTGCTGCCAGGAGAAACCCGACCACAGAAACGACAGTCGATATCACGGTCCAGGTCTGAAACGTCTGCTTTTCAGTCATCATCATGTAGCGACTGACAAGCCAAAACCCACTGTCGTTCACATGGGAAACTGCCGATGCACCTGCAGCTATCGCAACTACAATTAAAGCTAATTGAGCCTGGGACAGTCCTTCCACCATGGATGTCATTAGCCCCGCTGCGGTCACCATTGCAACGGTCGCTGACCCTTGTGCGACGCGTACAAACAACGCAAACAAATAGGCCAGCAATAAGACCGGAATCCCCCACCCCTGACAAACTTCTCGCAGCGCATCGCTGACGCCACTGGCTCCCATCACGCCTTTAAAAACTCCACCGGCGCCCGTGATCAGAATAATAATCCCCGCCGGTCCCAACGCCTTCGTCGTCACTTCCATCAATTCGTTTTTGTCATAACCACGGAGATAACCGAAAAAAACCAATGCCATCACGGTCGCAATCAGGAGGGCAATGATTGGGTGTCCGAGAAAATAAAGCACTTTCATCCCGAACGACGCTTCAGCCACCGCATTGGAAACAGCGGCAGCATACTCGCCGCGGCTCAGTCCCGTATCAATGTCATAAACGAGATACTCTTTGACGATTGTGCCGATCAGAATCAACAAGATCGGAAACCCGATCATGACCAGCACCGACAAAAAGCTCGGCAAATTATCATCCTCATCGACCGGGCCTTCATCAAAATCAGCAGGCGGAGCGATGTATAACTTTTCAGCCATTCGCCGGGGAAGCCAAACACCGCAAACGATCGCTGTCGGTAAACCGACAATACAGCCGAACAAAATCACCCAGCCCAGTCCAACTCCTAACTCATAGGCCACCCACACCGGTCCCGGAGTCGGAGGCACAAACGCATGGGTCACCATCAGCCCCGCCAACAAAGGCAGGCCAAACGCGAGCACGGATTTACCAGTTTTCTTAGAGAGCGCGTACAGAATTGGCGTTAAAATCACTAAAGCAACATCCAGGAAAACTGGAATCGAAATAATGAACCCCGTTAAGACCATGGCCCAGGAGGCCCGCTTCTCTCCAAATAATTTCAATAACGATTTGGCCAGACTTTGGGCGCCACCAGAATGTTCAAGCAGCGAACCAAAGATTGCACCCAACCCGATAATCGTCGCAATGAATCCAAGACTGGACCCCATTCCGTTTTGTATTTCAGCTCCAATTTTTGCGAGCTCTAATTCCCCGGATCCTCCGGTTAATTCCTGAGATGATCCAACGGCGACAAACAGGCTTGCCAGAATCAGTGCCAAAAACGCCTGCACCCGCAATTTCAAAATCAAAAACAACAGCAACACAACTGAGCCGACCAACAAACACAATAAATATGTAAGCGAGAGCGAATTTTCGACTCCGGCATTTCCTAAAGAACGACCTTGCTGTCCCAGTAAAAAAAACAGATCGGACTGGATATTGGGCTCTGACATGAGGATCTCAGCTAAGGGGCGGGTTGGTTCATGAGACAAGTTAACTTAAATTACTCTCACTATGATAAAGATCTATCGCGACCACGACGACTATGTTCTGCAAAATTTAAATCGGACAATTCGCGTCCAAGGGTTTTCTTTAGACGCGCTCTTTCAATCAACCGACCCCGTCGCCTTTCTTAAGCATTTCTTGGATTCTGCTGTCTTTGAGTCTCTCCAGCCGAGCGTTGTCAGCGGAGAGAATCCATGGCTGCCCCCCATTGAAAACCAAGAAATCTGGGCTGCGGGAGTAACCTACATGCGCAGCAGATCGGCCCGAATGGAAGAAAGTGAACAATCAGGCGGGGACCACTTTTATGACCTGGTCTACGATGCCCAGCGACCTGAGCTCTTTTTCAAATCAACTGGCCTCCGAGCTCGGGGGCATCTCGCACCCGTCCGCATTCGTCAAGATTCAGCGTGGAATGTTCCAGAGCCGGAGCTGACATTGGCCATCAATTCCGAAGGACACATTTTTGGCTACACAATTGGCAACGACATGAGCTCACGGTCGATCGAAGGCGAAAACCCGCTTTACCTTCCGCAAGCCAAAATTTATCGAGGCTCCTGCGCTATTGGCCCCTGCCTGGTTGTGGGGAATACCCTGACACCTGAGACAAAAATCTCCATTACCATCACGCGCCAATCGAAAGTTGAATTTCAAGGTGACACTTCCGTTTCGCAATTAAAAAGAAGTTTTGACGAGTTAGCAGAATATCTATTCAGAGAAAACGAATTCCCGTGTGGGGCCTACCTAATGACGGGAACCGGCATCGTTCCTGACGCCGGATTTACGCTTCAATCGGGCGATCACATCCAAATTCAGATCGCAGGTTTAGGGGTTTTAGAGAACGAAGTTGAATAATTTAGCGCGGTGCATGCTCGCAAAACGCCGGAATCAATTTGATCGTCAACAACATTTCGGTAAAATCAGATTCCTGCCTCTCCTCTTAACAACTTCCCTTTCCCCGGCAATCGCGATGAGAAACTCCCCACCAACCCAGACGCTATCGCGATTCCACGTCCCCGTCCTGTTGGTATTGCTTGTCATCAATTTTGCCTGCTGCGGATGCAGCAAAAAAGAGATGGATGAGATGGTCAGCAAGGCCAAGGAATCCGCATCCGAACTTTCTGACAAATCCAGTGACTTACTGGAAAAAGCCAAGACGGGTGCCAATGACGCAGCGACTTCCATCAAAAAGACAACCGCTGAGATTACAAACAAGACTTCTGAAATAACACAAGCCGCGGGCAACCTGATTCAACTCAACGGATCTGCGGAAATCCAACTCGACAAGAAAACGACTTTTCCTGCCAGTTATGTAAGTGTCGTGGCCATCGATAACGATCTGTCGATCATCCAAGTAAGAAGCTATCCCGACGCCGGTGAAGCCACCGTTTTCCCCGCATTTCTTTTACAGGGAACCGCCGAACTAGCTTCCGGAGATCTCAATGGGCAATCGGTTGCCTGTCGTTTTTTTGCACAGCAACAGCCCGGGAGTCACGTGTGGGTCAACCATCCGGACGAATTGATTTTGTTAACGTTCAAAAAACAAGGGGAAACTTTGATGGCAACATTCCCCCCATCTGCAGTTGCTAATCAGCAAACCGAGGCAACCCTCGACGCTTCCGGTGTTTTTGAGTGCGTGATTCTCGATTAGCGTTCCGTCCATGAAATGAACATTTCCTAGTGTGTCTGCCTTGAGGAGCTTCCATGAATCGTCTTCCTAATCTTTTTTCTCGAACGCGTTGCCTCGTTTTATTTCTTGGCTTGTTTGCGTTTTCCACCTATGAATCGCCAGGTCTCATTGCTCAGACGGACAACACATCCATTCCCGCCAATGGATTTACGGAAGAATCCAAGGCGTTAACCGCCGATTGTTTCGAGAACTACGCAACGCTTCGCCCCTCGATTCTCAAAATCGAACAGTTGGTTCGTGCGGGAAAAACTGACCGCATTGACATGAAAAAACTTGGAAAAAATGCAGCTTTGGCAAATCAGATCGTGCGGTACAGCCATCGATTGCGCACGTTGCGCGAACCAAATTCGGTAGATTATTCGCTCAAAGGGGAGTCGGCTTTGCAATTTGTTCGAGACACAATCTCCTCGGCAAAAAATACGAAACCAGGCATGGCTTACACCGTCAAAGCTGAAAAATACAAAATCAGTAGCAGCGCAAAACGCCTCAAATCGATCGAAAAAGTCAAACAGTGGATTGAAAAAGGAAAACCTGAAATTGCCGAAAGAGAATTTGAGAAAGTCATCATGGACGTTGATACGTTTCTGATGTGGTTGAACCCAAATTCAACGAGGCAGGTTTTGGATCAAATTAGTTCGGCTCACCGACAAGTCATTCAATTGATGACGGAGGAACGTACGATCGCGGCCACCGCAGATTTGTCCGCCGCGCTCAAACTCGGCAATCCCGAGATCGACAAATTACTCTCCCAAATCCAGAAATCCACGGAAGATATTCAGCGAACAGGCACAACGGATATTGATGGAACCTCGCTCAATGGCCCCGAGACGATGAGAGAATTTTTATTGCGTTGGCAAACAGCTCATGCAAAATTAATTCACTGCATGACGATTTCGAATCTTGGGGCCCCTTTAACGTTGAAAACGACACCCGCAGATTGTATCGGCACCCAATTAAAGACCGATGACTGGATGACTGCGTCGGAACGCTTAGAGAGCAAGATGATCGAAATGCTTCCCAAGCTAATACGGCTTGATGGAAAACGCTCGCAGAATATTCAATCCGCTAAAAAAATCTACCTGATGTACCTGACTACATTAGCCGACTTAGTCGACTCAACTTCGACTCAATTTCTCGATGCTTGCCAAAAAGAACTTAGTGTTTTTGAAGATCGCGAGGACGAATTGGGAACCTCAATTAGCCGATACAAAAGTGCTACCGCTGACCTATTAATGTGGCGTCAGCGTTCTGCTGAGGCCGCGGCAAAAAACCAGAAAATGATTTCACAGGCTCAATCACCGGGAGCACTAAAGAAGATGACATTCATACCCAACCTTACAGAAGGACTCGACGTCATCTCGCCAGGACTGGAACAGGCGATTGCAGGCCGCGAGTTTTACGCCGAAAACGTCACAACCGTCAAAGCGACAAACGGTTACTCACAGTTCAGCGACCACGCATGGACTGCCATGCCAACCGTTTTTGATATCGATTCGGAAATACTTTCACTTGAAAAAGATTTGCTCGTCACCTCACAATCGCCGCCCTTATCACTGGCCGCTACCCAAGCGATCGCAACGGCAAAACAAGGAAAATACTCGGCGGTCGGTGGCAGTGCATCGACCGTTAAAATTGAGGCTTTTGGAAATCGGTTCGCAAAACTGCCCGCTGCGATGAACGCCATTGTTCCAATCGACCAACTTCCCACCACCAACGGAGAACTTGGAAACATGTTGATTCGCGTCAATTTGAATCCAACCTGGGTCCAGCATCGATATTTTTTCAAGAAGTTTTAACCTCCACCGACAGCAAACTCGGATTACTAGCGGTTGATTACCCAAAACCGATGCTTCTCTGCCCAGCGTTTTCGACTGGCCAGGGAGAATGGGAACTTGCCAACGCACTCCATTGCCTGAAACAACTCGCCCTTGCTGCAGATCGATTGGCTTAACCGCTATCATAGGACGTAGGCAAATTCTTAATCAGTTCCGTTAATGGCAATCCATGCTTGAATCTGAAAACGACAAAATCTACGACCTCCGCACCACCGCGCGCGGCCCGCGTGGCCAACTTCCATTTGCAGGCGAACAATTAAAGACCTCTGCCAGCGGTGATATTTTTGGTTGGACCCAAAATGCTGGCATGGGTTGGGACCCCAAAAATATGCGGCGCCCCAATTTCTTGATCCTCTCAACCCAGGGGGGCATTCGTCGAGCTGATGGATCGCCCGTCGCACTTGGCTATCACACCGGTCACTGGGAAGTCGGACTCCTGATGGAAAAGTCTGCGATGGCCATTGCGTCGACCGGCGGCATTCCCTTTGCAGGTTTCTGTAGTGATCCTTGCGATGGAAGAACGCAAGGCACCCGCGGCATGTTTGACTCCCTCGCCTACCGCAACGATGCTGCAATTATTTTCCGTCGACTCACTCGCTCGCTGCCGACCGCGCGGGGAGTCGTGGGCGTTGCGACTTGCGACAAGGGCCTGCCGGCAATGATGATGGCTTTGGCCGGCCTCGGAGAACTCCCCTCGGTTCTCGTTCCCGGAGGCGTGACACTGCTGACCCAAAACGGGGAAGACTTAGGAAAGATACAGTCGATTGGCCCGCGTTACGCCCACGGCGAAATCAGTCTCAAAGAAGCGGCAGAACTGGGATGTAAAGCCTGCGGCACTCCCGGCGGAGGTTGTCAATTTCTGGGTACCGCCGCCACCGCGCAGGTCGTTGGAGAAGCACTCGGTTTGTCATTGCCGCACTCCGCACTAAGTCCTTCAGGTTCAGAAATCTGGCTTGACTTGGCCTACAGAAGCGGCGTCACCCTCGCACAGCTTCATCAATCTAACATGAAAACAAGCGACATTCTGACCGACGATTCCATCGAAAATGCCATGATTACCCACGCGGCATTTGGAGGATCCACGAATCTAGTTCTTCACATTCCCGCAATCGCTCACGCCGCCAAACTGCGAAGGCCTGTTGTCTCTGATTGGCAGCGCATTAATGCACAGGTTCCTCGGCTTGTTGATTCTTTACCCAACGGGCCCGTTGGGTACGCGACCGTTCAGGTCTTCCTCGCAGGAGGCGTTCCTGAGGTAATGCTTCGACTCCGTGACCTCGGACTTCTCCACCTGGATGTGATGACGGTCTCAGGGAAAACGCTCGGGGATAATCTTGATTGGTGGGAAAACTCCGAGCGACGAAAACGACTGCAACAAAAACTACTGGAACTCGATGCGATTGAATCCAGCAATGTCATTCGTAGTCCCCAAAATGGCTTTCGAAGCACAGTCACGTTTCCCATGGGCAACCTCGCTCCCGAAGGCTCGATTGTTAAGAGTACCGCCATCGACGCCGAAGTCATTGACGACGACGGGGTTTACCGCCATACCGGACCGGCACGGGTATTTTGTAGTGAAGCGGACGCCATTGCCGCCGTCAAATCTCAGGGGGAAGACCGGATCCAAGAAGGGGATGTCATGGTCTTGATTGGAATCGGTGCCCTCGGAGCAGGCATGCCAGAAACGGCTCAAATCACATTCGCCCTTAAATATTTGCCCTACGGCAAACACGTCGCCTTACTGACAGATGGACGGTTTTCAGGTGTTTCAACGGGCCCCTGTGTGGGACATATTAGTCCCGAGGCACTTGCTGGGGGAAGAATCGGGAAAATTCGAGAAGGCGATCCAATCACCATTGAAATTGACACGATCAATCTATCGGGATCTCTGAATTTTGATGGAAATGTCAGTCAGCTCGACGCGAGAGAGCTTAACCCTAATCTACAACAGCACGCCGATCTTCCCGACGACACAAAATTATGGGCAGCACTTCAACATGTCAGTGGCGGCACCTGGGGAGGCTGTGTCTACGATGTCGAGGCCATCACAAAAAAATTAATCGATTGACTCCAACTCTCACGCGACCGCTGCCTTCCCCCTCATGGGTGCGAACGGTCTAGCTTTCGACCTGCGTCGCTACGGAGGATCGTGGCCACCGCGGTGAAATGGATGGCAGCGACAAATCCGCAATCCCCCTTTCCACGCCCCGCGAATCGCACCGTACTTGCGAACAGACTGAATGAAATAATTGCTACAGGTAGGAGTAAATCGACAATTCCTTCCCAGCAGCGGACTGAGGGTGACCTGATACATTCGCACGCAGAAAATCATTCCGGAAGCAGGCATCTGCAACATCATTCGGATTGATTTTTTCATCCACATCGCTCCCATCCCTGCAGTCACCAACGAGTCTGGGCAATGGAATGCCGATAATCCGTTTGAAAATGAAAGGGAATACTCAGAAAGGGTGTTTATTGACTACGCAGTGATCTAACAAACCAGACTCAGGATAATCAATGATCAGGTCTCGCCAAACCCGTCGAATCAGCTCTAACAGAATCGACGCTCGATCCTGATCCATGATTAGAGCCGCCCGAGGTTCTTTTCAATTCTCTGGAGCAAGCGAGGAATCGAGCGTTCGATCGCAGCATAATCACAGGCCGCGTCTTTCTTGGGACGCACCACAAAATCAATCCCCAGGGGAAGAGCAGATTGCTGTCGACGGAACGCTTCGCGAATTCGCCGCTTCCACTGATTGCGGACAACTGCATTCCCCACCTTGCGACTTACCGAGAGCCCCAAGCGAGACACCGCCAAACCATTTTTCACACCTTTGATGACGAGGATATTATCAGCCGCAAAAACGTCACCGCCATAAACCCGATCAAACTCCGATTGACGACGAAGGCGAACGGATTTTGGAAATCGGTTAACAGTCATTTCGATCCCTTTCCGTTTCAAAAAATAAAATTAAGCCATCCGTCATCAAATCAATGGCCTCCGACCAGGAGGGGCAGTCCAAACTACCAAGTCAATTCGGATCGGACGGCACACTGATCCCACGCTTCACTTAACTCAGATATTTTCTCGAGGTCGGACTTTGGAATTTCGTTGGGCACAGAAATCTGCAACATCGCAATTAAATCACCGGACTTACTCGAAGCCTTAACGCCCATTCCCTTCAACCGCAATGACTTTCCACTGGAAGTACCCGCTGGTACTTTTAAGGCAACGGTCCCATGGGGAGTTGGCAAGTCGATCGTTGCTCCTTCTGCCGCCTCAGACAAGGTGATGGGAATGGTAATTTGTAAATTCAGTCCCTTTCGCGCGTAATTGGGGTGTGGGGCAATTTTAACAGTAATGAGCAGGTCACCGGCGGGACCTCCCGCGGACTGTCCCTGACCTCTCAAACGGATCTTCTTTTCGGACTCGATTCCGGCTGGAATTTTGACATCAATCTTGTCGATTTTGCTTTTGCTTCTTTGAAGGCTGACCTGATGCTGCCCCCCGACGACCGACGTTGCAAACGGAATGGTGATTTCCTTTTCAATGTCACTCCCCCGTCTCGGCGGTGCTTGTTGCTGACCGCCCATCGGACCTCTGCTGCCCCCCATTTGTCTCAGAATGTCTTCAAACCCTCCTGCGCCGCCGCCACCACCACCACCACCACCAAACATCTGGCTTAAGTCAATGCCGCCCGCACCTCCACCAAATGGATTGCCGCCGCCCGTTTGCCCAAAACTCGGCCCCATGTCATGCATTTGGCGTTTCTTTTCATCGCTGAGGACATCATACGCCTGCTGGACTTTTTGAAATTGCTGCTTTGCCTTCTCGCGATCCCTCTCTTCTTTGTCTGCGTGAAGATCCGGGTGGTACTTTCGGGCTAATTTCCGGTACGCCTTTTGTATTTCATCCGAGCTGGCATCCTTGGAAACGCCGAGGGTTTTGTAATAGTCTTCATCCGCCATAGGGGGGTGTCGCTTTCGTTTTTGCACGAATCCAGGATTCAAATTTTACTTTTCAATTGAGTCTCGCATTCTACGATTTTGCCGTAGCGATGATCAACCGTTAAACGCAGCTTCTCACTCTACTCCCGCCCGTATTTTTAAAGTTTTTCCATCCAAACAGGCGTTTTGCCTGTTCGATGGGAACTCCAGATTCTTCCCAAATACGTCAGCCCCCCCGAGTGTCCCGCTTATATGAAACAACATGCACGTTGTTTTTTGACCACATGAAACAAAATACCAACAATCCTGTTGGTATTTTGCAACATTTCGAGGGAACGTTAAACGACGGAATCACGTCAAAAGCATGGTTTCCGCGGGAAAAAAAGGATTCTCCCAATAATCTTTGCCTTTTGGCACTAGGGCTGCATTAGGGGTTCGCAGAGAAACTAACACCTAAGGAAACATCATGGCCCAGGCAAAAGAGACCCAACAAGAGTTCGCCGACGCTCACGAAGATCTGCTGGAAAAACCCCTACGCCGCTCCGCACCCCGACTCGGAGAAAATGCGATTGACGACCCTGTTCGAATGTACCTCATGCAAATGGGGCGGATTCCGCTGTTGACTAGGGACGAAGAAGTATCGGCCGCTGTTCAAATTGACAAAGCAAAATTTGCCTTTCGAAATACCATGTTGGCTTCTGACTTCATGCTTCGCGGAGCGATCGATCTCCTTCAAAAAGTCCACGACAAGCGACTTCGCCTCGATCGCACCATCGAAGTTTCGGTCACCAACAAAGCCGAAAAGAAACGCATCCTCTTACGCTTGGTTCCTAATCTTAAAACGCTAAAATTCCTGATGGCAGAAAATCGGAAAGATTTTCTCTTCGCGGTCAATCGCAACCAACAGATCAGTGAACGGCATCGTGCCTGGCGGCGGCTCATGCGGCGGCGTAACAAGTGTGTCGTCCTGGTCGAAGAGCTGAACCTTCGCTACAGCCGGCTCTCGCCGCTGTTTAATCAGTTAGACGAAATCAACACCCGAATGCAAGCTCTCAAGCGGCAGCTTGCCGAAGTCGGGACGCGCGAATTTGAGGGTAGCATGAACGTCCATGAACTTCGCGCGGAATTGCACTATCTCATGCAACAAGCTTCCGAAACTCCAACCACGCTCCAACGGCGGGTCAGGAAAACAAAAAAACTACACCATCAACAAGATGCCGCCAAACGTATTTTATCGGCTGGAAACCTCCGCCTCGTTGTCTCCATCGCAAAAAAATATCGCAATCGCGGTTTAAGCTTTCTCGACCTGATTCAAGAAGGAAACACCGGGCTGATGCGAGCGGTTGACAAGTTCGAACACATTCGAGGCTATAAATTTTCGACCTACGCCACTTGGTGGATTCGTCAGGCAATCACTCGTGCAATCGCCGATCAAAGCCGTACCATCCGCGTGCCGGTACACATGATCGATACGATGAGTAAAGTCAGAAATGTAATGCGGGAACTCGTTCAAGAACTTGGGCGTGAACCTTCACCAGAAGAAACTGCCGAACGTGCTCAACTGTCGCTTGATGATACACGTGTCATCATGAAAATGGCGCGCCCCCCGCTCTCCCTCGACCAGCCGGTAGGTGACCACGACGATAGTTATTTTGGTGAATTCTTAGAAGACCACCGTGACGACGACCCACTTTACGAAACCAATCAAGCCGCATTAAAAAGTCGGATTGAAGAAGCCATGGAGCATCTCAACTACCGAGAGCGGGAAATCCTCCGACTTCGCTACGGACTCGCCGACGGCTACTCTTACACGCTCGAAGAAGTCGGAAAGATTTTTTCGGTCACCCGTGAACGAGTCCGCCAAATCGAATCGAAAGCGGTCCGCAAACTACAGCAGCCATACCGCAATCGCTCCCTCTCCAGCTTCCTAGACGGCTACGAACCGACGTTCGATGGCCCTGCAGTGGAAAGCTAAAAAAATCCAGCACAGTTCGTGCTACCCAAGCCACTTCCGCGAATTTGAATTCTCAGATTCGCAAACTCGTGATGTTGTGTATGTTTCTCTAGAAAGCACCCGTCGATTATTTGGCGGGTGCTTTTTTGTTAATAACATCACAAGTTCTCGATAACGCTTCAGACGATTCCGCCGCAGACCAAAAAGCTTCCCCAGCTAGTTCGCGAATTTAAAGATATGTTTCATTAGCGCCCGCTGCTAAGATATCGCCGCAAATACTTTTATTGAAAGATTAATTGTGTGGGCTCGCAAGCGAATTGACATTGGCACTCTCAATTTAACGATCGCACTCTGGCATTGCGTATGCCCCCCATCTAAAAAAGCATCCGAGACACTCATCGGGAGGCATTTTGCGTCTGACGATCTCTTAGTCTGTCTTTCAGTGCGAAGTGGATTCGACCTTTTTCTTTCGGAGCAGGATTGGCCAGAGAATGCTGAAATCATTTTTACGGGGTTAACGATCCCAGATATGCCGCGCATTGCCAGAGAACACCAATTGCGACCGATCGGCGTCGATCTCGACCACGCCAAACTGGAACCGTCGATTGCTGAGATTCGACGTCTGGTGACGCCACAAACCAAAGCGATCGTTGTTGCCCATCTATTGGGCGGCAGGCTCCCGACTAACGAAATTTCGCTGATTGCCAAAGAACACGGCCTGCTCATGATTGAAGATTTCGCCCAATCCTATCGAGGTCAACTGGTTCCTTCCAGCAATGTCGCGATGTTTAGTTTTGGCACCATCAAGACTAACACCGCACTTGGGGGAGCAATCATGGTGATCCAAGATCCAAATTTGCGTGAGAAAATGGCTGATCGCCAAAATAAATGGCCCCCACAAGCACGTTTTCAATACGCAAAACGAATTATCAAATATAGTTTCGTCAAATTTATCTCGACACGGCCGGTGGCGGGAACCATTCGCCGCACATGTCAATTTTTACCCGGCCAACACGACACATTCGCCTCCGGCATGGCTAAAAGTTTTTCTGGAGTTAATTTCTTTAAACAAATTCGGCATCGCCCCTCAGATTCACTCTGCAGCACACTCGCTCGACGAATTTCAAATTTCCAACCGGAGTCCATCGATTGCCGAATTCGACGCGGAAAACTACTAGCTAAAACCATTAAGAACGGGAATCCGCAAATCAAGATACTCGGGGATGAGATCGAGTACGCCACTTACTGGATTTTCGGAATTCTAGTTAAGAATCCCGTCAAATTAACTAAAATACTCTGGACGCACGGTTTTGATGCGACCACCCAATCAAGCCTTCGGGGCATTCCGTTTTCCCCCAACGACAACCCTCGGCTAAGCAACGATCAAACCGATGTCCTTCCAATTGGTGGGAAGCAAGAAAAATTACCCAACATCGATTTTATGCTGTCACACCTCGTTTTTTTGCCGGTTGACCTCCCGATGCCCGAGTCCGAAATCACAAGAATGGGAGACCTGGTTACACACTACGCTATTCCGACAACGGTCACCGATGAACGCTTCCCGATTCTCCAAAACTAGGAATCGAGGGGATTCTCGGCGCCGCCACAGAGCCACTCAGTTTTGGCAGGGACGAAAGCGGAAAGATGCGCAGGGACATCAAAATCATTTTCACCCATTTTAAGAATTGAGTATTTCGAATTTCCAAGTTAGGCTTAGGCACTTGAATCCATAGATGGCTACTTTTCGCCTGGCTTAGACTCAGAGCAGCATGTCGAAATCGTCGGTTAAATCAGTTCCTCGCAAAAAAAATAATTCTGTTTCCCATGCTGACTGGGTCGGCATGAAGGACGAGCAATTATTGGATCTGCGAATGTGCGATCTGAATCTTTCGATTGAGAATTCAATTCTCTCAGAGATGCGCGAGCAGCTTTATTCTGAACTTGCCGAACGAAACTTACGGCTTAAACCTCATTGCTGGCTGAGCAATGATTGGTTTTCCCCCGACGGGGTTCCGGGAATCGCGATTCCGTTTTACCTTGCCCACCCAAGACTGATTCGACTCGAACGGCGACAGATGCTGGAAGTGGAGGGAGGGACAAAGACTTGGTGCATGAGAATCCTTCGTCACGAAACTGGCCATGCATTTGATACCGCGTTTCGACTTCATCGAAAGAAGAAATACAAACAGGTCTTCGGCAATTACTTTTCTCCCTATCCCGAATCCTACAAGCCCAAGCCTCGCAGTAAGAATTTCGTACTGCACCTTGAACCATGGTATGCCCAAAGCCACCCAGCCGAAGATTTTGCTGAGACCTTCGCCGTTTGGCTCAAACGAGGGGCAGGGTGGAAACGAAAATACAAAGGCTGGCAAGCGTTAAAAAAAGTCGAGCTTGTCGACGAAATGATGTATCAAATTTCTGGGACAGCAGCGAAAGTAAAATCCCGCGCAAAAATCGAACCCATTCATCGAATTAAAAAAACATTGCGTCAACACTATGCCGAGAGACATGCCGCTTACGCGATCGGAGAGCCAAGTGTTTTCGACGAAGACCTTAAAAAGCTGTTCCCCCAAACCCCCGAAACTCACCTAACTCAATCTGCAGCGGCATTTCTCAGAAAAAATCGGCAAGATTTAAGCGCCACTGTCGCGCAATGGACGGGTGAATACCGGTACAATACTAATCAGGTTCTCAGGGAAATGATCGATCGCTGCCGGGCTTTGAATCTACGTGTAACAGAAAACCACGAATCGCAACTACGACAAAATCTGATGATCGTACTCACCGTCCATACGATGAATAACCTGTACGGGGTTCATCGTGTCGCTTTGTAATTTTCGGATGGGATTCTACGCTTCCTTGGAGACCGAGGATTTTGCAACTTGTTGCCCGAATGGCTGTGGCCCGAATGGC
>JAPKBL010000161.1 GCA_028823415.1 Mariniblastus sp. | reverse complement strand
GCCAAGCCGTTTTTCAAATTTCGCTACGCTCAATTTAAAAAACGGCTTGCTTGAGAAATTGGATACTCTAAGTTAAAGACTGGTATCGTTCGTGGGGGCAGGTCACGTTGGCCTGAGGCAATTAGCAAAGGGATAAAACAAGGGAGTTGGGATGGACGCGTTGCCTATCGCATTGAGTTTGAAGCGTCAGGCAAAGAAGATGAAATTAGGGGAATTGCTTACGCTATCATTTCACCAACAGGCACGCTTGTCGTATCAGCAATACACCCAAATAATTCATCTGAAGATCGCGAGGCTTTCAAGGTGTTGGGGCAAGCGGTGTTGTCTTGTAAATTTAAATAGCAATCCCGTTTTCACAGGTTTCTTTGTAAGCTGATTCAGATGGGCTAAGTTCTTCCGGGCTCCCAATTGTCTTGGGTCATGCTTGCTTTTTAGGCAAAACTTGCCCGGGCGAATCTCTTGCATATTTAACCTGAAATCGGTCGGTTTACTTGTGTAATTGGATGCTGTTTCATCGTCGTCGATGAAAATTCTCCTAACTGTCATTTGTTTTGCGTGCTATGCTTGACCAGCTGGTACAGATGATTGGTTGGCGATTCAGGGGAGATAGTTTTATCAATAAGCGTGTCGCATATTCGATGATGCTAGTTGGTGTCTTCATGCTGGTGGGGGTGGGCCTTCTTTGTTTTCAGCCACCGCAAATTATTGGTGGAGAGGCTGATGCGGTTGAAGTCAGTTTAACTCAGGAAGAGGTTCAGTATGAGAGTGTTGGTCGGATGGGAGAATCCTTCCGAAGCAGAAACGATTGATTTGATTCTCAATGTCAACGAGGTGGACGCAGAGGTCGTTGATGATGATCAAAAATTCCTGTCCAAAGCGAACGACGGCTGGGATGCGATCGTCATGTCGCTGTCGTTTCCAAGCAACGAGCAAGCATTCGAGCTGTTCGAGCAAGTTACGGCGTCGACCAAATCCGTTCCAGTGATCGGTGTCTGGAAGCAGGGTGAAGTTGGCCACTTGGCCAAGTTTATCGCGGCCGGTTTGCATTCTCATTTGATGCGTGATGCTGACGGATCATTCATTATGTTGTTCCGCTCGATGATCGAAGCCGCAATTGCGGCAATGGAGGCTCAAAGGTCAATTATTTTGGCAGGACGTTTGCGAGAAGAAGTCGAGTCAGTTCGAAGGCTTCAGGAAAACGTGATTCCCCATGATTTGCCGCAGCCGACTGGATACAAAATCGCAGCCAAGTATGAGCCTTCACAAATTCGCGTACTCGGTACAAATCCGGTTGCGATGGCGGGAGGCGACTACTACGACATGTTTCATATTGATGATGATCGAATGATCCTGCTTGTCGGAGATGCGTCTGGCCATGGAGTCAAAGCGTGCATGTCGATCATGACGATGCACACGTTGATACGTATGATTCGCACCAATAAGTACCCAAACACTGCCGACTTCGTTGCGGAAATCAATCGTCGACTTTGCATGAACCAGATTGTTCATGATGAAGGTGGATTCATCACGCTGTTGTATTCAACCTTGAACTTCAAGAATCACAAATTGACCTGGACTTCGGCCGGCGCGCCCATTCCGATGGTGCAGGATTTGGCGACCAACACCGTCACTTTGATTGGTGACAATGATGATGGTGGGCTGCCTTTGGCGATTCTTGAGGATTTCGAATATGACGAGCACTCGTTCGAAGTTCCACCCAACTCGCGCTTGTTGATCTTTACCGATGGACTGGACGAAGCTTTTCCCATGTTGTCGGAAGAGCGAACGGGCACGGAGAAACAGTTTGGCTTGGAAGGCATCATCGAAAGTCTGAAAAACTCGGTTTCGTTACCCGTTGATCAAGCCCTCCAGAAACTCTTCGACGATTCGAACGAGTTTACGCAGGGAGCTGGACGCATGGACGATACCTCGGTCGTCCTTTTCGAGCGAACGTAGGCGCGATTGTCAAAGGAGTGCGTTTCCCTTCACTATTGTCATGTACCGCGCAGGTTTCCATCCTTGTTTAAATTGACTTGTTTCAGTTATTAGAAGAATGCCGAAAGTAAAAAATTCCGTATCACCTTCACCATTCCTGCCACATCTCTCGACGTGTCGGAATTTACTCTCCATACAGCTCCTGCAAAGCGCACTGCTAAGCAGATCAAGGAAGAATTTACTTGGTAGGTAGGACTATCGGTATTGCCGACCAGCGCGGCTATCGGTCGTTCGAACTTCGGCATCTTTAAAATCAAAACAAGGCACTCACTTAATGACCCGTCAAACTTCATCTTTCTCCAAGTTGGTCTTGGTCTTCGCCGCAGTTGCGACTTTTGGTGGCACGCAAGCCAGCGCCCAAGACAAACCCAACATTGTCTACATCCTCGCCGATGACTTAGGATACAACGAGCTGGGTTGTTACGGTCAGACCCAAATCAAAACACCGAACATCGACCAACTTGCCAAACAGGGGATGTCGTTTACACAACACTATTCCGGCTCCGCAGTTTGCGCGCCGACCCGATGCATATTTTTGACCGGTCTGCATGCTGGTCATGCCCAGGTACGAAACAATTCGGCGGGAATTTACCGCAACAAGAATTCTCCAAACAATCCGGTAGGCGAGGGACAATATCCGCTTGCGGCAGGAACCGAAACCGTTGGAACGATGCTACAGCGAGCGGGCTATAAAACCTGTGCGGTCGGCAAATGGGGGGTGGGCGGACCTTTCAATGCGGGCGATCCAAACAAGCAAGGCTTCGATCACTTTTTCGGTTACCTTTGTCAGCGAGAGGCCCACAACTATTTCCCGACTCATCTTTGGCGAAATGACAAACCAATCACCTACGATGGTAACGAAGGTCACAAGCAACAAGTCGGCAAGCATTACGCGCCCGACCAAATTCTCCAAGATGCACTCGATTTTATTGACGCCAGTACCAAAACCAAAAAATCCGACCCGTTTTTTCTTTACTACGCGACGATTATTCCGCACGTATCGCTGCAAGTTCCGCTCGACGATCCGGGCTTGGCCGAGTATCAAAAAACCGTCGGCGATCCCAATCCATTCAAAGGCGGAAGCAGTTATGTAGGAAACAAAACGCCTCACGCAACTTACGCTGCGATGATTACTCGCATGGACAGAAACATCGGCAAGATCGTTGGGAAATTGAAGGAACGTGGCGTTTACAAAAACACGTTGATCATTTTCACTTCTGACAACGGACCCACAAACGCTGGCGGTGGTGGTGCGAAGTTTTTCAATTCAGCAGGTATGCTTCGCGGTCTCAAGGGATCTCTTTACGAAGGAGGAATTAGAGTTCCGTTTGTCGCGTCATGGCCCGGTCAGATCAAACCGGCAAGTCGCTCTGACCACCCATCTGCTGGTTGGGATATGCTCGCTACGTTTGCAGACGTTGTTGACCAAAAGCTCAAGGCTCCGACGGATGGAGTTTCGATGTTGCCAACGTTGATCGGCGAAGGGCAACAGAAAGCCCATGATCACATGTATTGGGAGTTGGGAACTCAGCAGGCAGTGCGTGCCGGCGATTGGAAGGTTTATCGAAAAAATGGTGGGACTGCGAGCTTGTTCGATCTTGGCAAAGATCCAGGTGAAAAAAATGATCTTGCCAAGTCGAACCCCGAAAAATTAGCCGAACTGAGTGCTTTGTTTGCGTCCAGTCGTACGAGCCATGCCGACTTCAAAGACCCGTTTGGTAGGACCATGAAACCCAAACAAAAGAAGAAAAAAAAGAAGGATTCAGAATAGAAACTTCATCCAATTTGAGTCCAAGATTTTGCATGCCAATTAACACCGCCTGATTGCGTCAGCCTGCAGCATAAGTTGTTTTTGAGGTAGATGAAATTGGTAACTAGCGGTTTAAAAGTAGGATAAGAGAACGATGACGCTCCCATTCTTGGATTTGGATTAAAAACTATGAACAATTTAACACTGACACAAGTTTGCTCCTCGTTACTACTAGCTGGGCTGCTACTTGTACCTGGAACATCTCAAGACAAATGTACTAAGGTGGATTCGGATAAGATTCAAAAGTTGATGCTGGGTTCTCACTATTCCATTGATGATCACGACAAAACTCAAAATATTATTTTGGATCCGCTTCCCGTTGATCAAGCTTCCTTGAACGACAGGGGCATTATGCGGACATCGATTCGATTTGTTAATGAAACTGAGTTTAAACTCAAGAACAAGACGACACTAGCGTTGATGAATGCGGAGCGCGTAGCGCAGATTTACAAAAGCAAAGGGTTAAGAGCGAAATCGCTTTCATTGGGCTGTACCATGTCATTGCAATTGAAGATCATTTCGCACAACGTCGAGAACAGTAGCGCAAAACTCTCTTGTGACGTTTCACTTAGTTGCGGTCCTGCGAGCTATGTTTCGGCAAGTCCAGAAATCTGGGAATACAAAGACGGCGTCTACATTTTGTTAGAACTCCCTGGCGATTGGTCGTCAGCCGGATAGTTGGAAATGGCTAACTTTTATTTACAGCGAAATTTAACTTGCAGCGAAAGCTCGATTCATGAATATCGATTTCCCTCGACGACCTACGCCAAGAATCAAAGGGGTCAGGCCTCTTTGATTGTTGGTTTGGGATCTGGTCGTCTTTTTTTTTCTAAAGGAGCCTGCCGATGCCTCGCTCGCCGCGTGCCGACGCCGCTGGCGGATTGTACCACGCACTCAATCGGGGGAATTTGCGTGCAGACATCTTCAAGAAAGAAGGTGACTTCGTCGCCTTTGAGAAAATCCTGTCTGAAGGTTTGGAACGTTACGAAATTGAACTGTTCAGTTATCAGTTGATGACGAACCACTATCATCTGGTTCTACGCCCGCTGGTTGACGGGGAAATGAGCCGCTTCATGGGCTGGGTTGGAGGGACGCATACGATGAGATACCACGCTCATTACCAACCAGTGGGTTGGGGCACGTCTATCAACAACGGTACAAGAGCTTTCCGATCCAAAACGATGATCATTTTCTTTGTCTTTGTCGATACGTCGAACGCAACGCCTTGCGAGCGAAGCTGGTTCAACGCGCCGAAGATTGGAGGTGGGGATCGTTATGGCGCTGGCTACAGAAACCGGGCCCCGACCCGAAGCTGCTTTCACCCTGGCCCATACCGAGATTGCCAGGCTGGGTGCAGCGGGTTAACCAGCCACTCAGTGATAGCGAACTGGACGCTGTGCGTTTGTCAACGCAACGAGGCCGACCCTTGGGAGATGAGCGATGGGTCAAATCGACCGTCAAGAAATTCAATTTGGAATCAACCATCCGCCCCCGCGGTCGCCAACGCATTCATCCTTTACCCAAATCACAAATCAAAGAGGCCTGACCCCTTTGATTTGTTTGGAGTATTCGCCGCCGGAATTGCGGGGAAACTGGATAGAACCTACGCCATGCATTTTGTTGCGACGCCACCAACCTCGCCGGTTGCGCCTGGGGATTATATTGTTAGAGCCAAGATGAAGGCGCTTATTTATAGCAATGACGATCCGGACGCTCCCCCAGTAGAAGTTGAACTCGATCGTAAGGACTCAGCTACATTTACAATTCTTCCAGATGGCGGCGGCACGCCTAACTCTTAAGCTACACACACGATTCATTCGGAGAACAACATGAAACAGGCAATTAGTATACTTATGCTGGTTTTGATGGCGACCATCGCGCGAGGTCAGGACAACGACGGGGAACGAACACCGCACCATTACGAATATGTAGAGATCAACGGAGTAATGGTCAAAAAGTATGTCTCCGATCACAAACCAAGCATTGACTCTGATAAGCGAAACGAAGTACGTGACGCGTTTCGTCGATTGGAACGAGCGGGATTTGTTGCCGCGCTCAACGATTTATCCTTGACCAGCTTGGGTGACATTTCAAGCTCGCTCGAATTACAGGACTACCAAAAAAAGGAAGTCGCAAAGCTTCTCAGTGAATTCAGAGAACAATCGCAAGATGCGAGAACTGAAGCTGATCGCCAAGCGGTGGTCGTCAATTTTTCGGCAAAACTCAAAGATCAGTTGCTGCCTGCGCAATTGGGTTCATTACTATCCAAACGGCTTTTTTTCTCACGAATCACTCTAACTAAATTGGGAGAAGAGATTCAGCTTTCCGACGCGCAGCGTAAGCAACTCGTAGCGGAATGTGGAAAGATTAACGATGACCTAGCAGAAACAATTGCTCGCCTTGAGAAAGAGCAAGCTGAAGCTAAGGCGAAGATGCGCCAAATTTACGAATCAGTTCTTACCGAAGAGCAACGTAGCCAACTCTCGAATAAACTCAACGCGCCAAGAATACTATCGGAAATGTCGTTGCCCGAAATGGAACGCGACACGCGATTCAAGAAATAGGCTTTTGTTGCCCGGAGGAATCAAAGAGGCCTGGCCCCTTTGATTCTCCCACTGGCGCGACTGGAGTCACTGTTTGCCATCAGCGCCCAGATCACCGATGTGGGTGCTGGCGAGTTACAAAAAGCGCTTCCAGAGTGTGACATCACCTACTCAAATCAATCGATGGACTCGACCACTAGCAAGAAACTGCTGCTCAATAACAGGCCCCATAACAGCCAAACCGGTGCTGGCCGCTAAAATCTCCGTTGTTCCGGGGATCTCCCGCTATTAAGATAGGGCCTTCACCTGGGAACCTCCTTCCCAAGGCCCTTCATTCAACCAAAGGAATTACTGCCATGCGTCTTTTAGCCCTGTTTCTTGCCATCACGATCAGTGTCAACATTGGCTGTAACAAGAGTACCGAGCCTACTCCCGAACAGACTGGCAACGAAACCACCGCTGAAAACCAGGGCTCCCAGGAAAAAGAAGAAACGCCTGCAGAACATCCAGCGATCACGGTTGCCAACCAGGTATTGGCAGCCATCCAGGCAGGTGATGCTGCCGCCATCCGACCGCTCCTGAACGCCACGAATCAAAAAAAGGTAAGTGATGATGATATCGTGGGACTGCTCAAGGAGGTTAAAGAAACCATCGGTGATGTCACTCAAGTCACAGAGGTCAGAAAAAGTTCTCGCGAAGGCCAAGTGGTCGCAAAGATAGGTGTCCGGGGAGAAGAGGTATTGGTGGTGGTTTTGACACTCGAAGAGGGCCAATACCGTTTCGAAGACATCAATAGCCCTTCTGTCGCTGACTACGAGGCGCTGGAAAAATAACCGCTCAAAGTACGGCCAAAATGCAGGTCCGCAGTGGATCAAAATCCCTATCAGTAGGATGACTACCACATCCCAAACCAACAATCAAAGAGGCCTGACCCCTTTGATTCTTTCGATTCTTTCTTTGATTCTTTCGTGCCAACGGAACTGATTTGGGTAAGTTAGTAAGGAAAGCGTGCCATGGCTCGGGCAAAGGCTTGTTGGCAATCAACGTGATCCGAATCATTAAGGTGAGAGTTGAAAGATGGATGAGGGCTGTTGGGTCTAGATGCAAAATAAAATGTGTCTAGAATGCGCAACTTGTTTTCGGTAAATTCATTTTCGTCTCGCCAAAGATCAACGGCCTGCCGAACACCAACAGCCAAATCAGACCACTCATGAAACAACCTCATCTCATTTATACAACGTTGGCGGGTTTTTCCCTGATCGGGATCGGTCTGTGTTTATGCCGCTTTGCCTACACGCCTCTGATTCCCTCCATGATCGATGCGGACTGGGTCACAAGGTCCGAAGCAGGGTTCTTGGGCGGGTTCAACTTTCTCGGGTATCTGCTTGGTTGTTTGGCAGCGTTGTTTTTTGTGCAAAAAATTGGCGTCAAATTACTGCTGAGGGTCTCACTTGTTCTGGCCGTCTGTGGGCTGGCGATGTGCAGTTGGGACCTCGGATTTGCCTGGTTAGCTTGCGGGCGTCTGGTAACCGGGTTTGCGGGTGCTTCTTTGGTGATTCAGTCTCCCTCGCTTATTTTGCAGCACGTGCCTGATGACTGGAAGAAAGTCGTGAGCGGCGTCATGTTTTCAGGTGCGGGAGCCACAATTGTCGTTGTGTGCTTAATGTTGCCAATGTTCTTGAATAGTTCCGTAAGTGATGGTTGGCTTTTTGAAACTGGTCTCACATTCTTAGCGGCACTCATTGCCTGGCCGATCATTGCTACGGCGAAATCGGCTCAAGAGGCGGACACTTCGAGCTTGCCACCACTCAACCGGAAAGCCACCAGGGGTCTGGTCTTGTTAGGGGCAGCGTATTTCCTGGCAGCAATCAGCGTTACACCTCATACTCTTTTTCTGACGGACTACCTTCATGAGCGATTTACAGCGAGTCCAGCCTTAAGCAGCCAATTGTTCAGTCTTCTGGGTGTCGGTTTCCTACTGGGGGCCTTTTGCAGTGGGATACTTGCTAAGTGGTTGGGGACGCCGCTGACGTTGATAGGGAATTATCTTTTAGGGGCTGTTGCCGTGTTGACGGTCTTGTTGACATCCAGCATCACCGTGATCACGGTTTCGGCGTTTTTGATTGGTTTCTTTCTGTTGTGTAATGTGCCGCTGACATCGATCTACACGGAAGAAATTTCCGGGCCGATCCGACATTCACGGGCTTGGGGCGCTATCACCATGTGTTTTGCATTGGGTGCGGCGGTCGGAAGCTATGGGATGTCCGCATTGCTTTCGCTGGGGGCAACCTATTACCAGTTGTTTTTAATCGCGCAGGTAACAGCGGTTATATCATTCGGGATTTCTGTTTTGTTGTTCTTCATTCATCCCGCAGACAAAAAGTGTTGACCGCTGGGAAGCAAAACGAACGCTTAAAAAACATGCCGTTGCAAGGAATTGTCCGAGCAACACTATGTTTATCTTCCAGTTCAAACCGAGACGCGTG
>JAPKBL010000052.1 GCA_028823415.1 Mariniblastus sp. | reverse complement strand
AAAATCGCTGGCAAACGCTTGCCCTCAATCAACGCTTGCCCTCAATCAACGCTTGGCTCCAATCAACGCTTGGCTCCAATCAACGCTTGCCCTCAATCTTAACCGTTAATAAAAAAATCTGCCGAAGCCCAAATTAAGAAGAGGGGCTGCGGCAGACTCGATCGCGAAAAGACAAGTGCGATATTTTAAAAGGAGGTGTGATTAATAGGTTTCGCCATATTCCTCTTCGTTGTCACCACCGCGAGTTTGTCCTGGCATCCCATGATCGCCATCCAAACCCAACGCAGTTCTTAATTGAGAAAATTGTTCGGCAAACTCATCCGAGGACGAATGGATGTGCTCAGCTTCCGTTATAAATTTAATCCCTTCATTTTCACCAACGCCATGAGACTCGAGGGTAAACTCAAACGGCTCCAATGGACTGCCATAGATAATTAATAACTTGTGCTCTTCAAATTGAATTTCCTGCGGTGTGTTGGGATTCAGCACTGCGATGCCTGTACAGCCATCGTTGAGCAAGAGATCTTCGAAGTCCCACAAGACACTTGTCAGTACCGGCGTGTCGATATGTTCTCGGTAGAGATCTACGTGCCCACCCTCACCTTGGGTATGGCTGGACTCAAGCACAACATCAACAACGGGGCCGAGACGCTGAATTAAACGAATGAACAGCGGAAATAGCTGCTCCCTCGATGCGGCGGCCATGATGACCGGCACCTTTGCTTTTGTTTCCTGATCGACATAAGTATCGTGGCGATATCCTTGACTCGGCTTGACTTTCAAGTCCATTGCCGGGCGAATCGCTTCCGTCAAATGGAACGAATCGTATTGATCCAGTTGCAAATGAGCAGCCATCTGTGCATCGGTTGCTTGCTCGAAGCTACTACCTGTCGATGGGAGCGGATTATTGTCGAATACTTCTTGAAAGAAGCGGTTTAAATATGTCATTATTGATCTCAGTCATAATTGCTAAACTGGGGGCAGCAAAGTTCGCTGAAGGCTTCCTGGCCCGATACGAAAACGTAGGTCAAGATTTGGCTGACCGGTGATCGCCGCAGAGTCAAAGCTACTTTTTTATCCAAAGCGACCCATACAATCCTCACAATCAGGTTACGACCCAAAGTCGAAATAAGGGGACTTCGCAAGCAATTTCATCCCCAAAATCGCCCAATGGCTTAGGGCAGTTTTCGCTGGAGCCACCGCTTTTGGCCCTCCCAGCGGCTCGCGGAAATGACTGCCCAATCAAGGTGATTCATGCAACAATAGGGCGTCTCCAAGAAAGAAAACGTCTTGAATTAAATCAGAAAAACGCTCATTCAGCCGGTAAATTCATCCGCCATGCTCCCTTCCTTCACTCTAGAAACAGAGCGACTCCTATTGCGACCACTCCTGGTTGAAGATGCGGGGACGATCGACCAGCTATTGAATGACCGAGAACTTGCCTCCAACACCGAATCCATCGATTTCCCCTATCCAGCGGGCGATGCCTCCCAGTGGATTGATCGAAATCGGGATCGCTGGAAGGTGGGTGACGCCTACGTGCTTGCCATTTGCCCCAAAAACGGCGGGGGATTGATGGGAACCGTGGAATTGAATGCCAATAAGCGCCACCATCGGGCCGAATTGAGCTATTGGATTGGACGAAGGTTCTGGAATCAGGGATTCGCTACCGAGGCGGCCCACCGAGCCGTTAACTTTGGTTTCGCAAAACTCGGCTTTGAGCGGATCACCTCTCAACATTTCTCGAGAAATCCAGCTTCAGGGAGAGTTCTAGAGAAAATTGGCATGACACTCGAAGGCACCCGAAAACGGCATATCCGCAAGTGGGATCAATTTGAGGACGTGAAGATCTACGGCATACTTGCCCATGACTTTCGAGACAAACCACCCCGTGATTGATACCGCCAAGCGAAACATCTCCAAGGGATCGCTTTTTTTTCTTATTTTTAGCCAAGATAACCGAAGGTCCGTCGAAAAACGTGTGTTCGCTTCGTGCGCATCAACCTCATGGCTTGGTAGAAAAATATTTTCACCTTGCGATCTGAACTCAAAAAGGAAGGTACCCAAGGAAATGACGCAAACCTCGGAAAAACAGGGGACGCAGGTAACGTTTTTGGATCAAACCGGTTCCAAAAGCGTGGAAGCGATTGTTTCTGAATCCATCACGATCCAGCGTATCCTCCCAAACATCATCACGAAAATGAACTTACCGACCATCGGACCAGATGGCCAACCCATGAGTTACAGCCTGGATCATAAAGAAGGAGGGCGTCGGCTCCACGAAAGTGAAACTCTCGTCAACGCCAATGTATCGACGGGGGATCACCTCATCATTTATCCGGAGATTGTTGCCGGGTAAATCATCTCCGGTTGATCAGCTTTCTATGATTTCTGTGATTTCTGTGAAAAAATTCCATGAGAAAATCTCCTCGCGACCGACGCCTTCAATCCGATTTTGAATCGCTTCAACAACTCCAGAATGAGAGTTCTATTTTCTCATTTGACACCATCGGATCCGCTCGGTCGCTACCCACAAAGTACCGCCTGACGTTTCGTGGCCCCGGGTTAAAAAAATCATCCTTTTCTGGAATTAATGTAACTTCGAATCACGTCGTGAGAGTTGACTTAGGCTCCGCCTATCCGCGTTTAGCACCTGGACTGCTTTGGGAATCGAAAATCTTTCATCCCAACATATCGAACAACGGCGTGGTTTGCCTCGGCGGTTATGGATCGCATTGGGTTCCCAGCTTAACGCTATGTGAAATGTGCACGATGCTCTGGGATATGATTCGCTATAAGAACTTTGACACCGAAAGTCCTTACAATCGCGAAGCGGCACACTGGGCGAGATCACAACCTCAAAATAGATTTCCGATCGACAGACGCCCCATCCGAGATTTGATTGGGAAAACACTCCCTCGCAAACCAAATTTTTCGCCCCATTCCAAGCGTCTGGATCAGATGCGGGTCGTGGAGATCACCGATGATGGAATCGAAATCTTAGAATCTGGAATCGAAATCATCGACGCCACGGTAGCAATCGCTCCCCCCCGCCGTGCGGCAGAAATCATGTTCCTCGATGATTAATATTGAAATCTAGATACGCTCATGGCAGAAACCAGGACTTCTTCCTCCCACAATGATAAAGCAACACAACATGGCGAATCGATCGAATTCCGAATCTAACTCCGAGAGTCCGATGGTGATCGACGATTCGGATCGATATTCCCGGCTGAAGTTGATTGCCTGGTGGGAGCAGGAAAAAATCGCTGCGGCTCGAATTCTAGTAGTGGGTGCGGGTGCCTTGGGAAACGAAGTCATCAAGAACCTTGCACTGATGGGTATTGGCGAAATTAACATCATCGATTTCGACGAGGTTCAGGAATCCAATCTCTCACGTTCCGTTCTTTTCCGTGCATCTCACGAAGGGCAAGCCAAAGCGCTGGTAGCAGCCGAAATGGCTCGCGACCTGAACCCGGACTGCCGCATCAACCCGATCGCTGGAAATGTCCTGACCGACGTTGGACTCGGCTTTGTAGCAGACATGAATCTTGTCATCTGCTGTGTCGACAATCGAGAGGCGCGGCTGTGGATTAATCGAATGTGCTGGAAAACAAATCGCCCATGGATTGACGGAGGCATTCAGGAAATCAACGGGGTTGCCAAAGTGTTCTGCCCTCCTTTGGGCGCGTGCTACGAGTGCGCAATGACCGAAAATGATTACCGCCTGATTTCTCTGCGGTACAGTTGCCCACTGCTTCGTAAAGAAGACATTCAACAGGGCAAGGTCCCAACCGCGCCGACGATCGCTTCGATTATCGGAGGACTCCAAGTCCAGGAAGCACTGAAACTACTACACCAATTGCCATCCGCTGAAGGATCGGCCCTCGTCTTTAATGGGCTGTCAAACAATTTTTATCAAACTCGGTATCCGAGACGACCTAACTGCTTGTCTCACGAGACATACGACGAAATTATTGATCTGCCATTGATGGCAAAAACTGCGACTGCAGACGAACTATTTCTTCAGTTGAAAAAACAAAGAGCCAGTCAAACCTCATCCGATAACACTTGGCGAATCTTGTTGGATCGAGATTTCTTAATTTCGCTCAATTGCCGAACCTGTGGCATCGATCGACAGGAGCGAACCCCTCTGAGCAGAGTGACTGCTGATCAAGGATTTTGCCATGCGTGCGGGGAAGTGTGCCACCCGTTTACGACCAGCGAAATTGAATGCGATTCCGAACTCGCCGAGAACACTCTGTTTGAACTGGGCATCCCGGAATACGACATTCTAAAAGTCTCAGACGGACAGGAAACACTCTTTATTAAATTGCAAAACGACTCGCCTCAATTCTCCGGTCACGCCACCGCATCAGAAAATAAACATTCCGATCGCGTCCAATCCACTGCCGCTGAATTTCAGCCCAACCAACGATAGCCATGAATGAAGAAATTCAACTAGGTGAACTGGCGCTGACCAAGCCCAAAACGTCGCTTCGTCCCGACCTGGATGCCCACTTTGCAACGAAAATAATTGGCCAAACCGCCTCGGATGACTTAGCCATTTTCGTTGACCTCGATGTCCAGCGTGATATGGAATCTCACGCGTTAAGCAATACGGATGTCGAATTAGGCGGAGTATTACTGGGCAGGCAGTTTATCGATCGCGATGGCAAGCCATTTGTCATTATCTCAGACAGTTTGAGAGCTACCCATTTTGAAGCCACCAAAGGCACATTCAAATTTACCCACGAGACATGGCGCGAAATCACGCGGCAACGAGAAGGATTTCGGCCCGATTTAGAAATGGTGGGCTGGTATCACACACATCCTGACTGGGGGGTGTTCTTATCGGGAATGGATCTTTTTATCTGCAACAATTTTTTCAATCGACCACTCGATGTGGCGTTGGTGATCGATCCCTGCAAACAGGAAAGAGGTTGGTTCCATTGGACCGAGGATTCCCCTCCAAAAAAACGTCAAACGAGAGGGTTCATTTTAACCACGAACCGTTTAAGACATGCGGAATTAGATCAATATGCAAATTTCTACAACAAGGAGCCCGTCGTGAATCAAGATCCTCGATACTCACTCCAAAGCACGGATTCACCTCCAATCGTGATGATGGAAAACCGCAGGACGATTTCAGAAATCTCCATCGTCGGAATTCTATTGATGCAACTCATCTTCGTCTGCTTATTCGCCTACACCCATTGGAGTGATAATCACACCAGCAATGTCGACCAATTAAGCGTGACCGATACGGTGGTCGACAATTCTCTAACCAACGCCGACGCACAACTTTCTGCCAAGGAAAATGCATACCGAGAGATTCTCACGGCGATCGTGTCCCATGAAACCGGTTACCCTCAACTTGTCGACCGGTACGCCGAACTTCAAATCTCCCTAGACCAACTCCAATCGAGTTATCAAAACCAACAGGTGTTGATTGAAAACTTAATCAGTAAAAATTCAGCCTCCCAAATCGCCCTCGACCAACAGCAACAGTCGCACGCTCAAAAATTAAGGGAAACGTTAAAATCGCATAAGAAAGCAGAAGAGGAATTAGAAAGAAATTTTCAACAGTCATTAGACCCAAACAGTGAATCGAAGAATTCTGTTTCATTGATGGAGATAATAAATCAGACTCCCAGCCAGTGGTATTGGGCCATCTTTGGCGGGATCGGTCTCACGATGCTTGCGACAGGGTTCTTTTGGAATCAAGCAGGCCGAAAAAAGGAACCTGGCGTGTTGGCTTCCTCGCCCCAGCTTTCCAGTCTAAAAAACTCAACGGACTCAACTCGGTCGTCTCCAGAAACGCAAACCAAAACCGAGACCACGCCCTCGAAAGCTGGCGAAATGTTTTTTGTTGGCCGTCGAGAGAAGACTCATGGAGAACAGGCCGACGAAGAATGGAGATCCTAATTGACTTCACCACCTCGAATTAGACCCACTTCACCCTCTGCCCACTGAACGCTCTGAGAAAGAAAAGCCAATGTTGAAACAATTTGGGAAATGGAATCGCGTCTACTCCCAACTTGAAAATCACTTTGTCGGCAAAAGCAAGAAGGGAGGGGCAACGTACGGATGGGGGTTTGTAAAACCGACTCTCGCATTTTACTACGGGCGAACGAATTGCTTCCTGCAGAACCGAACGTCTTCCCTTTTCAAAACCGGCAAACTCACGGAGTTGTCACTTTTCTGGCCAGACCCAAATCTCAAGCTTCAAATCACGACACGATTTAACGCGAAAAAAGAGCGAGGCACCCAAAAAATTGATCCCTTTGAATTCAAAAATCTGCCTTTCAACTCCAAATTCTCCGTCCGAAGCAATCAGTCCGAACAAGCGAAAAAAGCCGTCAATTACAATGTACAGGGTCTCCTGATTCGACTTTTACGAGTGTCTCACCCTCACGAACTAAACATCACGATCAAACGAGGAAAGTTGATCATCCAGAAACCCGGTTTCCTGAAAGATCTACTGCCGCTGGACCAGTTCATCCGTTATTCACTCGATTTATTCGATCAGCTGATGCTGATTTCAACTGATGGAATTGATTTTTTGAACGAAGACAACGCCACCATTCTCGAGTCGGTCACCTGCCCAATCTGCAGTGAGCAGATCGTTGAACAAATGGTTATGTGTGCAAAATGCAAAACACCTCATTGCCGAGACTGCTGGGAGTACAATCGGCGATGCGCGACGTTTGCCTGCCACGGGACCTCATATCTTGAGACCGTCGAAGTCTAAACTAATCTGAATTTATTGGATGATAGAGACAGAACAAAAACGTCCCTTGCAGCATTCCACCGACTCAATCTCGATCAACAAACAGCGAAACAAACTCAAAATTGCTTCCGTCAAATAACCCTCGATCACTGATCTTGAGGGACGGAATGACAAGCAACGCCATAAAGGAAAGCGTCATGAATGGGGCGCGTAATTGTGAGCCCAGTTGTTTTACTTTTCGATCGAGCAGGCTGTAACGACTCGCGACCGCCTCGCATGATTCCATCGAGATTAAACCTGCCACCGCGAGGGGTAGAACAAGTTGCTCTCCTGCATCCACCACAGCCAGACCTCCTCGCTGTTCAATGACAGCGTTAATCGCCGCTTGCAAGTCTAGATCGTTCGTGCCAACCGCGATTACATTGTGGGAATCATGAGCGACCGAGGAGGCAAACGCCCCCGTCTTTAAGCCAAACCCCGAGACAAACCCGAGGGCAGGTTCGACGTCGGCATAACGATTGACGACCGCTATTTTCAAGATATCTCTGGCGGTATCAGAAACCGCAAACCCACGGTCTATTTTACAATCCTCAACGGATGACTGGGTAACCAGTTGACCATCGATCGCCTTGATAACGCGAATCCTCTCCGACGCCGCCTTGATTTGCAATTGCGGCTGTTTGATCGGACCTGCGTCAAATCGGTTAATTGATTCAGATTCCACCGCAGGCATCCTGCAATCTCCATCCTTTGCCACCAGGACGCCATCTAGATAGGTTTCAAGTACTTTAAAACCAACCAAATCCTCAACTAGAATGAAGTCCGCCGGATCCCCAACTCGCAATAACCCAACGTCCAAACCGTAGTGATTGACAGGATTTACACACGCCACTTGCAAGACGTTCATTAATTCCCGCCCCTCGCCAATGGCCCTCGCCACCAGTCGATCAATATGGCCCATCAATAATTCGTCGGGATGCTTATCGTCGCTGCAGAACATGCAATCTGCAGGAAACTCATCAATGAGGCTCTGCAAGGCGGCGAAATTGCGGGCAGCCGAACCTTCCCGAATGGCAATTTTGCACCCCGCGGCTATTTTCTCGAGCGCTTCAGGTTTCGAGTAGCACTCATGATCCGTCGTGATTCCAGCGCGAATGTAATTTACCGCATCGTCCCCGCGAAGACCTGGCGCGTGACCATCGATCGGCTTGCCCATTTTTTTCGCTGCCTCAATCTTTGCAATCACCTCAGGGTCACCGTTCAGGACACCGGGGAAATTCATTACTTCACTCAGATAACCAATTCTGGGATCTTCCAATAGCTGAAGAACCTGTTTTGAGTCAAGCGTGGCACCGGCAGTTTCGAAACCAGTCGCCGGCACACACGAGGGCGCACCAAAACAGAACTTGAATCCAGTTTGTGCGGCGTTTCGAAGCATCAATTCGATCCCTGCCATCCCGCATACATTCGCAATTTCATGAGGATCAGATACCGTGGCTACCGTACCGTGAATGACGGCAACTCGCGCAAATTCGCTCGGCAACAACATCGAGCTCTCAATGTGAATGTGAGAATCGACAAACCCAGGGAGGATAAAACCCCGGGCGGTTTCAATGCGTCGAATCCCCTCGATTTTCCCTTGGGCAATCGTAATTTCAGCGGGAAAAACGAGCCTCTGATGAACATCGACGAGATTACTCTGGAGGGTGAAATTCATCGACGTCTCCAACCTTCAAAAAGACTGCCCAACCACACCCCCGCTCACGCGAGTCGGAACAATCGCAAAAAAAAATTTAGTGACGAGAAGCGGTGAGTTCTCGCTCGCCCTCAATTAATCAGACGCTGCCTCGGACGCTCTCGCCAACCTCACTCCAATATTCCGCCAAGTACTGCAACAGCGGGTCGATCGTTTTCTTCTGAATTTGATGAGGCGGCGCCCAAGAGAACCACTCGTATCCTTCATGCTCCGTTGGCTTAATTTCAACCGGCTCCAACAATTTGGCTAGGTAAATGATTAATTTCTTTTTCTTGACAACTTCGCCGTCGCTATCGTATTTCACGACATACTTGTTTTTAAATTTAAAGTGTTCGTCGACTAAGATCTGTTCCGCTTGAATCCCTGTCTCCTCGTCAAGTTCGCGATACGCACACTGGAGATTGGTTTCACCATTATCTACATGTCCCTTCGGTAGATCCCAGCGATCCGCATGTCGCATTAAAAGAAAAGATGGACTAGGATCATCTCGATAAATCAAAAATCCGCAAGATTTCACTTTAGCCATGGTGAGATCCTCTTAATTATCCGACCCCAGAAATTAATGACTGAAAAACATCATTTAGGAATTCAATGAAAATTTATACTAAAACCGGTGATCAAGGCGAGACCGGTTTACTCGGTGGAATTCGTGTTTCAAAATCTCATTCGGCAATCAAAGTCTGCGGTTCGATAGACGAAACCAACTCTTTTATTGGTTTGGCACGGGTTGAAAATCAGTCGGAAACACTTAATCAACTTCTAACGCAGATACAGCATGACTTATTTGACCTTGGCAGTCGAGTCGCCGCCTGCCTGGGCGGCTCCGATCGCATCCCCGATTTTCCCCAAGTGCGCGTTAGAGAACTTGAGAAAGCCATCGATCATTTTGATGACGAACTCGCCCCCTTAAAAGCATTCATACTACCCGGCGGAGGTCGTGCCGGCAGTACACTCCATATCGCCAGAGCAGTCTGCCGTCGCGCCGAACGACAACTCGTAGAATTAATAAATTCTCAAACAGAAACCGATCTATCACTTGAGCTTATCTACCTCAACCGCCTGGGCGACTTACTTTTCGTCCTTGCAAGATACAAGAACCAACTGGACCAATGCCCAGAAACCCAATGGAATGTCGGTCGACAGGACAATTCCTCATAAAAAAATCGCGCCGCAAAAACGCGAACGCCCCCTCGTTGGCTAAGATTCCATCCTTGCCGCCATCGCAACGGCAGATTTCCCATAGATAATCGTTCCTCCAACGTTTTTTACCTCACTGGATCGGCACAAAAACAATCTTGCCAGCAGGATTAGAATTTCGCAACAATGCGTTACAATTTAGACTTAATTGGAGAGACTCTAGTGTGGTCACCGATAAACAGTCGGGCACGGGTCTTTGGCGCTAATCGCCCGAGCGGCGGATTGGCGGCAATCCTAACAATACGGTGGTCAAGGATACGTTTTATGAAAAAAATCGAAGCCATTATTCGTCACTTCAAGCTCGATGACATTAAATCAGCGCTCACCGAGTGCGGGGTAGAAGGGATGACGATTACTGAAGTCAAAGGCTATGGGCGACAAAAAGGTCATACTGAAATGTACCGTGGAAATGAATACGCCATCGACTTTGTCCCTAAAGTAAAAGTCGAAGTGGTCGTTGCTGAGGAACGACTTCGAAGCGTAATTGATACCATTATTGGAAAAGCACAGACTGGGCAGATGGGAGATGGCAAAATATTTGTCTCCGATCTCGCCGAAGTCATTCGAATTCGGACCGGCGAAACCGGTGCGGATGCGGTTTAAAATAGTTCGTCGTCTGTTGATTGACGGGATGCAACAAACAACGAGGCTTCGCGACTGACCACACGCGTAGCACTCGTTTTCATCACCGTAAAGCAGTTTGCACCATTCAAACAAGCCACTCCGAGCCGTAATCATAAACGATTAACCATCACTTGCGACTGAAAGAGCAAATCCACCCATGACCAATGGAATTGGCATTCGCCCTAACATTCTTGAGGCCCGCGAGCGGTGGAAATCGAGACTCTTCGACATTCGGGAACTGCACGACCAAGGAGCGACCGGAAGGGAAACCTGCCATCGCATTTCCGACCTGCTCGACTCAATCTTATTGAGGATTTACGAAGAAGCGCTCGCTGAGATTTCACCGGGGCTCGCTTTGCGCGTCAGCCTCGTTCTGCTGGGAGGCTGTGGGCGACGCGATGTTGCGCCGTTTTCCGATGTTGATCTAATGGTACTTTATCAAGGCAGTTTAACCGATGACATCGTCGAATTTTCGCGCCGAATCTCGCAGGACATAACCGACACCGGTTTTCAATTAGGTTACAGCCTTCGCACGCCCCGCGACGCCTGCAGCATGTCTCTCAAAGATGCTTATATTTTTTCTTCTTTAACCGAAGCCCGCTTGCTGGCCGGCAATGAAGAGTTGTTTCGGTACTTTGCCGGTCGATTTAAACGAATCACCAACCGAAAAACGTTTAACATCATCAAAGCGATTATCGCAGCCCGAGAGAAGGAACGGGTAGAGTTCGGCGAAACGGTTTACTTACTGCGCCCCAATGTTAAAAAATCCCGCGGCGGGTTGCGAGACATTCATCTCGTGCGCTGGCTGGGCTATGTTCAGTTCGGCGAGACCGATATCGACCGGCTACTCGCGAAAGGCGCTTTATCGACAGCTGATTCGACACAGCTTAACAATTCCAGCGAATTCCTCTTGAGGGTTCGTAATGAAATGCATTTCCATGCGAATCGCGCTAACGATGGACTTGGCCGAAATGAACAAGTCAGGCTGGCCGAGCAATTCGGTTTTTCGGGGGATGACGCACTTCTCTCAGTCGAAGAATTTATGCGTCAATATTTTCGTTACACGAGCCGGATTCACTATGTCTGCGAACATTTTGTTGCGAAAAGCACCAGCCGCAAAAAAGCTCAGGCGGTGACGCTATTAGAGCCATTAGTCACCCGGCAAATCGATGAACACTTCCGAATGGGCGCGACCCAAATCGGGGTCGCTAAGGCCCCACTGGAGTCCGTCAAGAAAAATCTCGAGCAAGTTTTAAGATTGATGCAATTGGCCTGTCTTCATGACAAAACCATCGAGCACGACACTTGGATCGCCATCCGGCATGAGATGCTTAAAAATCCAGATATCAAATTCACCCGCGAGAGCGCGCGCAGATTCATGGCGCTACTTTCCAACACTCACGGACTTGCCTCTCAATTACGACGCCTCCACGAAATGAAAGTCCTCTGGAAAATCATTCCGGAGTTCGAACACGCCCGCGGCTTGCTTCAATTCAATGAGTACCACAAATTCACTGTGGATGAACACTCCATGCAGGCGCTCGAAAATTTGACAAAATTTGCTGATGAACAGAATACGGTAGGGTCCACGTATCGTAATATTCGCGAAAAAAACATTCTCCATCTGGCAATCCTACTTCATGATTTGGGCAAAGGGTTTCATGAGGATCACAGCGAGATTGGACGACGTATCGCCGCCTCCACCGGTGAGCGTTTCGATTTAACCGAGGACGAAACCGAAACGATCAAATTCCTCGTCCACAACCACCTTGTGATGTCGCACCTGGCACTCCACCGAGATATTAACGATGACGAGATGGTTGCCGAATTCGCTTCCAACGTTGGTTCCGTCCAAATGCTCTCCATGCTCTACGTCCTTACCTGTGCGGACATCTCCGCCGTTGGGCCGGGGGTCTTGAATCCATGGAAGCAAGGGTTACTGACGGATTTGTACAAACGTGCCAAGAGTGTCTTATCGGGTGAAAACGAGAATCTTGAAAAAGAGCGATTCGATGGCGTTTACAATTTGGTCGCCGCACAAGCGGAAACGGAGGAGGGGCAGGCCTGGTTAAGAAATAAAGTTGAAACACTTCCCAGCAGCTATTGCAAATCTCACTCGCCCGAAGTCATCGCGGATCGGCTTAATGAAATACGACGAGTCAATCCCCGCGAAGCGATCTGCGACGTTAACCGCTTAGGGAAATCTAGTCTTTACGAAATGTGTATCGGCAAAGTATCGAGCCGAAGAACGGGAATTTTCTACAAAATCACAGGCATGTTGAGCAGCCTAGGTTTGCAAATCCGCGCTGCAGACATCAAGCCCATGGGGGATTCTTTGGTGTTCTACTGGATTCAGTTCGAGGACACCCAATTTTCTAAACCGAATCAGGCCCGCTACGACGACATTAAACAGCGAGCTCTGGATCTAGTTTTAGAAGTCGATGATAATCCTCCAAGATTCCCGGCTAAATGGAAAAAAGAAGACAGCGCAGCCCTGAGGTTGTCACGGCCTCAGATTCGCGTAAAAATCGACAACGAAACGGTTAGCTCGGCCACCATTATTGATGTTTTTGCTTACGACAAGTCCGGTTTGTTGTATAAATTAACCAAAAAGATACATCGACTGGGCCTCGACATTGCTTACGCGAGAATCTCCACCTATGCCCATCAGGTCATTGATGTTTTTTATGTAACAGACGAACAGGGAAATAAGATTCGCAACCGAAATCAACTTCAACTCATCAAGAATGAAATACTTCAAGCGACGCGAAATTTCCTGGAACCCCCTGCATCTTCCGATTCGTAGTCCGACTATGATGCGGTAACTCCGATTAATTCCTTTTTTCTTAGATCCTAAAATTCATTGACTTGTAAACCCTTTAGTTCAAGTAGATTTCCGCTCTCCTTTCAGGAAAGCCAATTCGCGTTGGCTGCTCTTTTCATCGTTCTATTCAGTCTCGTCGGCTGTCGGGAAGAGTCGGCAAAATGGAATTTTGCAAGCGCCATGAATCTTGCCGAGTCCGGGCAAGCCGAGGAAGCCATTGAAGTGATGGAACTCGCGTTTAAGGCAGCACCCGACAACCGGCAGATCAAATTAGCCTATGCAAACCTATTAGCCGAAAACGACCAAGGTGAACTCGGAATTACGCTCTGCGATGAAATCCTTGAGCTGACCCCCGAGGACAAACTAGCCCACCAAATTCGCTCCACTTGCTTTCAGTATCTTGGAGAATTTGATTTAGCCCTTGAAAATTACAAGCGCCATCTCTCAGGAAAAATAACGCGAACACCGATCGAGCTAAACAATCTAGCCTATTTCCGGGCACTTGCTCGAAAAGAATTGTCGCGGGCGAATCGAGATATCAACAGCGCAATTGATTCCGAGGAAACAGAGTATTGGGGATGCAGCTACATTGTTCCTCTCGAAGTAAGAACCGCGGTCGCTATCGGACTCCTGTCTCGCACCCTCAACCAACGCGATCGCGCATTGGAGGAACTCAATAAGAAAATTGACGATTATGAAACTAAATTAGAACGCCAAACCTCATTCATCCAGAGTATCGTCACCCAGTTGATGCAAGAAAATGCTCCATCGGCCAATCCGTCGCCGGCGCGCGGTAACGCCTCCGTTGAAAAAACTGATTCCACCATGAACTTTTCTTTTGGTGAAAAACTTGAAAAAGGAATTCTGAACGCGAGGGCACTTAAACAAATAGATAAAAACAGCCTGGGTGTGATGCTCGCCACGCGCGCATTACTCAATGAAGATATTGGCGCTCTCGCGCTCGCCGATCGTGACCGAAGAAGATTGGAACAACTAGAGTTAAATTTCACCAACCTCGCGACCAGTCTCCCCAGTGCTGAAGCATGCCTAACTCAATTGCAAAAAGCCAGCATGTATCTCGATACACGCGGTTTTGTGTCTGGCCGGCGAAATTGGAAATCCAGCCCTCCCGCAAATTCGTCCAACAATTTAGAACAGGCCGCTGACAATCAAATTGCATTACTGAATCCAATCGCCGATCCACCAAGCAGCTACATAGATGCATTGACCGATCTCGATTGTGCGATTCTCGCATCTGAATTCATGGAACTTTCCCTCAAAAGTTCGCTTTACAACACACCGGATTTCTCTGCGCAACAAATTGCCCGACGCAAGAAAATGGCCACTCGAATGACTGCGGTTCTAATTTACCACCGTATGGAAATTCACCGTCGGGCCGGTAAAGAGAGGGCGGCAGATCAAGACCGGCAGATCATAGAGAATCTTGGATTTGAAGCCGATGGAAGCCTTTTCTAGGCCTCTGCGGAAGCATATCCTCCGTGTCTTGTCGCCGGTTGACGCCTTCGCCATCGCCATCGAATCCGAAACCTGACCTGAAACCTGACCTAAGACGTCTTGATCGAATTGCCGCTCAAAAAGTACCAACCAGAAATAAGCAAAGCAATGGATAGAGTCGCCCAGCCGGTTCCGGTTAGGCTTTGAGTTATCTCGCCCATTTCTTGAGAAACTTGCCGGGCAAAACTTCCAATCGATTGCGTAAAAGAACCCATTATCTCTCCAATCTAAACTAATCTAATCTGGGAACCATTCCTAAACTAAAGCTGTATTCATCTTCACTTTAGGTTTTCAGACTGTTTCGCGAGTCGACCACGGATGTCAACTGACCGTTTTTTCGTCGCCCGCCCGCTTTCAAACCGGTTGTAGCGATATTTCATGTTGAAAATCACAGATTAGGGATGCAGCGGGTAGGAAAACACAATTACATTTTACCTTCGACGACAAAAGCAATCTTCTTAGATTCTGCAGAAGTCGTTTCGGACGTGGGAAAAGCAAAAGATTAATAAAAACTATTGAAGGAAAGCCAGCATTTCCTATAGTTCTATAGGGATTTCACCGAAATTTACATTACGACTTGCAAACGACGTGGATTCCGGATAATTTTCTATTCCACAAGTGCTCGTCAGAGTATTTCAGGCGCTGTAGCTCAATTGGTTAGAGTCCCGGACTGTCGATCCGGAGGTTGCGGGTTCGAGTCCCGTCAGCGTCGCTAAACTGCCTTGGTAATTTTTACCAAGGCTTTTTTTATGCGCCTCCCAAACACGGTCCCCACTTGGAGCTTGAAGCGGGATCTTGAAGAGCAAGGCATCGAGTCGCGCCGCGACCGAACCGTAAATATTTAATCTAATAAACTAACGATCTCATTTTACATGATGGACGAAGCCACTGGCGTGCCGTACAATCCGGCGTCGACTTCGTTACAGGTTGCAATCGAATCAAGGGATGGTCGATGCGATTGCGCCCGAGAGAGATGTCTTGGACATCCTCCGATTTAATAATCAGCGACTGGCGATCGAAGCCGAGCTTTCGCTTGCTTATCGGTTCGAATTGGAGCTTTCTCCGTTTGTGTTGATCACATTGCGAAACTGAAGAAACTTTCCAGTTTGTCAGGGAAACGGCATGGCAAACGCCCGAACTCGTTTACGAAAAGGCGGCAAGATGACGAATGGAACTCGGACCTTTGAATACTCGATTCGAAAATCGAAATCGTGTCCCGTATGTGGAGAATCATCATACTCTAAAGATGGCATTCACCCTCAGTGTGCTGTTCAGTTAGCCGACGAATCTCGAAAAGAGCAATTACATGCTGCACGCAAGGCCAGCCAAGCCGGCGAGCCGAAACAAAAATCTTGGAATAAACAATGTCCTCAATGTAAATCACAGCTGCACGTTAGAAGAAAAGAGTGTGACTGCGGACACGTTTTTCGTCAAACCAAAAGTCCGTCGAAAGGGTAAATCGTGCCGCCGATCTTGACCATTTTAATTTGGGCTGGAATTGTTTTTGGTGGATTGTTCTTGCTCGTCGTTTTCTTTGCCTTCTTGAATTTTGGAGCCCTCTGGTTTCGGGCACTCAGTTCCGGGGCGCCGGTGAGCATGATTCAGCTGATCGCAATGCAATTCCGCCGCGTCGATGCCTCGCGGGTGATCAATGCAAAAATCATGGCTCATCAGGCAGGAATACAATCAGACAATAAATCCGGGATCGCCACTCAGGATCTCGAGGCCCATTTCCTCGCCGGGGGTGATATCGATCGCGTGACGCAGGCCATCATTGCGGCAGAACGTGCAAATATCGATCTCGATTTTGATCGTGCCGCCGCCATCGACTTGGCGGGGCGAGATGTATTAGATGCAGTCAAGACCAGCGTTTACCCTCGCGTCATTGAATGTCCCGATCGCACCTTTACCGATAAATCAACGCTCAGTGCCATCTCCAAAGATGGAATTGAACTTCGGGTTCGGGCAAGAGTTACTGTTCGAACCAACCTAGATCAATTGATTGGCGGGGCGACCGAAGAGACAATCATTGCCAGAGTAGGGGAGGGGATCATCACCTCAATCGGATCCTCTAAAAATTATTTAGAGGTCATGGAAAAACCCGATCGCATTTCCAAAGCGGTTCTCGATCGTGCACTCGACAGCAATACTGCCTTTGAGATTGTCTCCATCGATATTGCGGATATCGACATCGGAGACAACATCGGCGCCCGCCTACAAGCCGATCAAGCCGAAGCAGACACACGCGTCGCCCAGGCCCTCGCCGAGAAAAGACGCGCCGAAGCGGTTGCAGTAGAGCAGGAAAACAAAGCAAAAGTGGTCGCCAATCAAGCGATTCTTGTTGCTGCCGAAGCAACCGTTCCGTTAGCGATAGCCGAGGCGTTCAAAGAGGGAAATATTGCCAGCCTTGATCCGGAATCAAAAGATTACGACGGTTGATGTAGTTCGCAATCTTCCGCGGCAAGGCGACTCTAATCTATTCGGTTAATTTGGAGGGTCGCCTGCATAAACCGCCGCCAATCCCTTTAAACGCTTGATCATCGAAAATAGACCGTTGCGGCGTTGGGGACTCAAATGCTGATCCAAACCCAATTGTTTTAAAAAGTCTCCCACGTTGGAATCAACAATCTCTGCCGATGTTTGTTGAGAGTAATAGGCCAGAAGAATGACGATCAGCCCTTTTACAATAATCGAGTCGCTGTCGGCCTGAATTGCTATTGGTTTATCAGCACCTTCGGGAGGCCGCGTGACTAACCAGACCGTACTCATACAGCCTTCCACGATGTTCTCTTCGGTTTGCAATTCCGCCGGAAATACAGGCAACTCCCGCCCCAAATCGATCATGAAATCATAACGCTCATCCCAATCCTGAAGATCCTCGAAGGTCTCAATTAATTCTTCCGTACTGGGAGGGAAATCCGACATGTTACCGATCCAAAAATAGAGCTCAAAAACTCGGGTCAATGCTAACAAGCTTTTTAAAAAGAGCGAGCCGTCTTTTTATGAAAACCGCGTTTTTAACGAAGCATCAAACTAGCTCAAGCGTTAAACCGCCACGACCGCTCACCGTTTTCTCGAGCGTTAGCCGATTCACCATGAATAAGCTCAAAGAATTTGACGGGGCATCGACGGGTTAATAATGAAACTGATTTTCAGGAGCATAGAAAGGGTCAGAAGCCAGACTCGGATCGATAGCAGGTGGTTCAGGCACTACGGTTTGCATCGCTGCCGTCTGCTGAATGACCTCTTGTGCCAAACTTCGGTAATCTTGAGCTCCATTGCAGTCATTAGAATACTGAAAAATTGACTGGCCGTAACTCGGTGCTTCGGCCAATCGGATGTTTCGCCTGATCCTCGTATCAAAACTATAGGCATTGGACCAAATTGAATCGGTTTGGCGCTGATCCTCAAAAAATAATTCGACATCTTCCACAACTTCGTTGGCCAATCTCGTCCCCGTATCAAACATGCAATACACAACGCTGGTCAACTGAAGGACGGGGTTCAAACGACGCCCGACCAACTCGATGGTGAGTAGTAATTTACTCAAACCGTGAAGCGCGAGGAAATGAGGCTGCAGCGGAAGAAAAACTTCATCCACCGTCGTCAGTGCATTGAGCGTCAAAATCCCCAGCGAGGGAGGGCAGTCAAAAATAATGTAATCAAATGTTTCGCTCACCTCAGCCATTCGATCGCGCAAGATGATCTCTCGCCCCACCGCACCGGCTAACTCCATCTCTGCAGCCGCAAGATCAATATGAGCAGGACTCAGCCAGAGATTGTCGTCCACCAAATGCCGGACTTCATCCAACCCGACATCCGCAGTTAAGACGTCATAAACTGATAGATAGTCCTCCTCCATCCCAAACCCGAGATGGAGAGACGCATGGGCTTGTGGGTCCAAATCAATCAGCCATACTCGATTACCCGCTTCAGCCAGCGCAGCACTTAAGTTAACGGCAGTCGTTGTTTTTCCAACACCACCTTTTTGGTTGATAACCGCAATACTTCGCATCGTGGAAACTCCCTTTTCCTCGGGCTTTTACTCGGCAAGAGATCGAAAGTATACGACGAAAGGGTTGCCTCCTCCTAGTCGAATCCGGTTTTAGTTATGCTAGCGGATAGTCGCGTCCTTTATTTTCCCCGAACAAGTTCAGCCAACCAAACGAATTCTCATGAAACTTTTTCGATTTCAAAAAGGCTATTCCCCTTTTGTGATGAGTAATCCGCACAGCGGCGTGTTTATTCCCCCGGAAATTGGGGAACAAATGACCGAGGAAGGCCTCAGAAAAACGGATACGGATTGGTTCCTAACGCGGCTTTACGATCTCCCCGCGATTGAAAGCGGAGCGATGATTTCCGCCAATACGTCCCGGTACGTCGCCGACCTTAATCGCTCAGCCGACGACCACGCCCTTTATCCCGGACAGGTCTCAACCGGCATTTGCCCGAGCCTCACTTTTCGGGGCGATGACATCTACAAGCCAGGGCAGCAACCCGATGAGACCGAAAAGCACAAACGCATCGAACATTACTGGAAACCCTATCACGACCAACTTGAGTCAGAGCTACGACGGCTGATCGAAAAGTTCGGCTTCGTGGTTCTTCTCGACGTCCATTCAATTAAACAACAGGTCCCGCGGCTATTTGAGGGAAATCTTCCTGATTTTAATTTCGGAACGAATCATGGCCAATCGTGTGGAGCGGCATTTCAAGAACTAATCGAAGACTTTGCCGAGAGCATTGGTGATTACTCCCATGTCGTCAATGAACGTTTCGTCGGCGGCTACATCACGCGGCACTATGGTTCCATGGAGAACGTCCACGCAGTTCAACTGGAACTGAATCGATCCACCTACATGGACGAAGCGACGCTCGATTGGGATTTTGACAAATCGGTTGATGTTATTCCGGTGATCGAGAGATTCGTCGTGACACTCATGAAATGGGCCGAAAGACAACTTGGCAAGTAAGCCAGTTAATTCAGCTAATTTAGTTCACGATATAGTTGACCACTGAACACCGGTTCGATCGACGCTCCTGTCAAGCAAACAAAACCACTATCCAGCAAGCCAATGGGTCCAATCGGCTTCGCTTTTCTCTGCTTGTTGGGTCAAACGTAGTTGTTTCATTAATTCCGAAAGGTGTTCCCACCGGTGCGCGATATAGTCGAAACGACCGCCTAATTCAAATTTCAGTGCTTTGCACGCATCCAGGACATCGCTTTCATTGCCAGGCTCCACCATCAATGTTTCAATCGCGGCCCGCACAGCGTCATAACTTTTTACGATATCCGTTTGCAACTGCATTAAATGCAACTGCTGACAATGAACTTGAGACGCTTGCTGGGAAAGACGCTGCACCCTTGTCTCAAAATCCTTTTCCTGAATCTCGGTGGCTGCCTCCCACTCGCTGATCCTGAGTCCGAGTAATTCCTCGCCTTGAGCTAGTTCTTCTTCTTTTGCCGAGAGTCGTTCGGAAAGTTGCTGGATCTGACTGGCGGACTCGACGACCGACCCAAGAATACTTGCTTCATTCGCTGCACAGGGCGGATTCGTGCTGGGATCGATCCGAAGCGCGATCAACTCCTCTTCATCAACGGCTTCCCAATCACCGAAATCAGCACGATCGATGCCCTCAGTTATTTCTTTTTTGAAATTACTTTGATCGAGATCAAATCCATGCCGCGCGCAGATTGACTGAAGGATCGTTCGTGGATTCGTCTCTGGCTGGGGCACATTTTGGGCTGAATTCATTGATTTCACACCACCGTTCATAGAGGAACAAAAAAGCTTCTATCTCAGTTTTCGGCATTTTCGTGCTAAAACGGTTGAAACAACGACTGAAGTGGTTTCCAACGATTGTGCAGACTTTACGGCCTCTCAAATTCACAAAACAACCCCGAAACCTCGATAAAACAAGACAACCTAGCCCCGCCTGACCAAATTTGACGTGAACCCAGAAGTCCAGTTGTTGATTTAGGGGTATCGGCTTGAACCCCTGTACCGCTCATGGAACAATGTGCTGCTTGGGTGACAGCCTATTTTCGACAGGTGTCACATTATTGCACGACACTCGTGGATTTTTTTTATGAGAATTGAACCTCTAGACGACAAAGTGGTTGTTAAGCGTACTGAAGCGGATGAAACAACTGCCGGTGGAATTGTCTTGCCAGATGCCGCCCGCGAAAAACCACAAGAAGGTCGCATATTATCCGTTGGAAACGGAAGGCTTATGGTCGACGGCAGTCGCTCGGAGCTTCAGATTAGCGAGGGGGATCGCGTATTGTTTTCAAGTTACGCGGGCACCGAAATCGAGGTAGATGGCGGGCAATTGCTGATCATGAACGAGACCGACATCCTTGCCGTTTTAGAGTAGACGGTGATGATACAATTTGACTTGCCGTAAAATTGTTAAACCGCGGCCGAGTCAAATGAAAAGTCAAACACTGCATTTTTTGAAAGAGCTTTAGTCCTTCCGCGGGCTCTCGCTTGATTAACTCGGATGGCAATACCGATGGACACATCCTGTCTCGTTACGCCGCCATGCAAACCAGTTGAGGAACGATAACCATGCCACCACGCCCGCATCGTGAATTCATGACGCTAACGATCATCTGCGTCCTCGCTTTTATCTCGCTCAATTTAGGCTGCTCACAAACAGACCTAGAAGAACCACAGCAACTCTCTGCGGTTTCAGATCCGCAGAGCCCGTTAGCGGCATCACCCAATGCCGCTGCCGACTCAGCGGCGTTAGCCGGCACTGCCACATCAGTGACGGCGCCGATCAAAGACGTGAAACCGACGGAATCAAAACTCCAGCAACCAGTGAAGCTTCGGAAACCCCAAGGATCGCCAGTCTCGCAAGCGAACACCTCCAGCAGTTCCTATGCTTTAGATGAAACAACCAAACTGCTCTTTCAAAAAACATCAAAAGCCGGAACCACCTTTTTGTTAGAGAAGGGGCAGGCTCCCGACGGTTCTTTTAGTAAACAACTAAGCCCCGCAGTCACAGCGCTTTGCACCAGTGCCTTGCTCGAACATGGAGTGTCACAGTCCAATCCCAAAATCCTAAAAGCACTCGCGTTCTTAGAAACACAAATCCGACCCGATGGCGGAATTTACGGCATGGGAAGCAATCTTCGGAATTATGAAACAAGTGTTTCTCTGATGTGCTTTAATCGCGTTAACGGAGATGGGAATTACGACGAGACGATCAAAAAAGCAATCGCGTTCCTCAAAGGCTTGCAATGGGACGAAGCTGAAGGATACGACCTAAACAGTACGTTTTATGGCGGCCAAGGATACGGGACGCACAAGCGCCCCGATGCTTCCAACACTTCTTATTTTCTCGACGCTCTCAAAGCCGTTGCGGAAGACCCGCAAAGTGAGGCATTTCAAAAAGCGGCGACTTTCATGTCTCGATGTCAAAATTTATCGACGCCACACAATACGGCCGAGTGGGTTGGCAAAGCATCGGTTGATGATGAAGGCGGTTTCATTTACACCGCAGTCGGAGAGGGTGAATCTAAAGCAGGAGAGACGCCCGATGGCGGTCTGCGAAGCTACGCCTCGATGACTTACGCTGGCTTAAAGAGCCTCCTCTATTCGGGCGTCGACCAAAACGATATCAGAGTCCAAGCCGCAAAAGACTGGATTGGAAGACACTACGACTTGACCACTAACCCGGGCATGGGACAGCAGGGTCTTTTTTACTACTACCATATCTTTGCAAAAACGCTCGCTGCGACCGGCGAGCCATTCGTTTTGACCGAGGATCAGAAAAAGCAAGATTGGCGGGCTGATCTCACACGCCGTTTATCCGAATTACAACTTAAGGACGGATCGTGGACAAACCCTGCAGATCGCTGGTTTGAAGGTGACCCCAATCTGGTGACCGCCTATGCAATGTTGGCGCTCAAATACTGCGACCCCAACTCCCCCGCCAAAAACAAAGATGAGTGACACTACCACCTCCTCCCAAGGGTTTCTCGTTGAAGTTTGCTGCGGCTCCCTCGAGGCTGCAAAAACAGCTCAAGTCGCCGGTGCAGATCGGATCGAACTCAATTCAGCACTCGAACTCGATGGACTCACCCCGTCTGCCGGATTGCTCGAACTCGTAATGAATTCGATTCAAATCCCGATCATTGCCATGGCCCGGCCCCGAGCTGGGAACTTCTGCTATTCCGACTTGGAATGGCAAACCCTGCTGCAAGACGCAAAATGGCTGCTCGAACAGGGAGTCGCTGGCCTCGCCTTCGGCTGTCTCGATGAAAACAACAACATCGACTTAGCACGGTGCGGCGAAATGCGATCGCTGACGAGGGGGAAAGAATTGGTGTTTCACAAGGCTTTTGACGACGTCCGGGCGCCTCAGAGAAGCCTAGAGCAACTGATCGAGGCCGGTATTGACCGCGTCATGACCAGCGGCCACCAACCGACCGCGCTGGAGGGACTGCCCAGCATTTCGTCGGCTTTTAAACAGGCCAAGCGACGGATCGAAATCTTACCAGCAGGCGGAATTACCGCCCAAAACGCGAAAAAAATCATCCAAACGTCAGGATGCCGCCAAATCCATGGAAGCTTTTCATCTGGGAAATGTGCTAATTTACGACTTGAGATTGAACAAACCATCTCTCAGTTGACGAACCTATCATTTCACCATTAAGCCTTGACAATCAGTGGAAAATGACGGAAACTCCTCGATTCACTAATCCGAGAAAGCGGCGAGAAAAATGAAGATTCACAACGGCGATACAGTCACAGTCATCAGTGGTAAAGACAAATCCGTGACAGGTAAAGTCATTTCAATTGACCACAAGAACCAAATGTTGGTTGTCGAAGGCGTAAATTTGGCTTACAAGCACGTCAAACCCAGCCAAAAGAACCCTCAGGGTGGACGTCTTCATAAAGAAACCCCCATTCGCGCGTGCAAAGTCATGATGGTTTGCCCCAAAACGAACAAACCAACAAGAATTGGTTACCGGTACTTGGATGATGGCACAAAAGAGCGATTCGCTCGCGTCAGCGGTGCATCGCTTGGCGTGACATCCCCGTCCAAGGCGTCCTACGCAAAAAAGTAGGTTCACCGAGTTAGCAATAAATTTTAAAAAAGCGTTCCTCATCGGTACGCTTTTTTTGCGCGCCTGTTTATTGATTTGATTAAAATTGATCCGACGCCCATCCCCTTTCTGAGTACACTTCAAGCCAAAGCCTACCGAGGCTATCCATGGTGACCCAAGATCACTTAGAACATTCTCGAGCAATCAGGAAATTGTCATGCCGTTGAATCGCAGGAAGTTTTTCCAATTATCCGCCTCGTCCACTCTTGGCATTGCTTCAATGAATATTGTCAAACTCGCCGAGGGTAATCGGTTCACGGGGCCGACAAGTTTCAACCTGACTAAAAACAAGCCCAGTGGATTTCGCCTTGGCCTCGCTGCGTATTCATTAAGAAAACACTTTAAGTTTTTTAAAGGGCGAACTCAGAATACGACCGGTCAACAAGAAATTGACATGTTTTCATTTATTGATTATTGCGCAGCACAGCAATGCGCTGCTGAGTTGACTAGTTATTTCTTCCCCCCTGATGCCGATCGAGATTACTTTTTGAAAATCAAACGACATGCGTTTTTATCAGGAGTACCAATCGTCGGAACTGCGATCGGAAACAATTTCACGCTCCCTGAAAAAAAGCAGTTGGAAAAGGAGATAAATCTGGCAAACCAATGGATTGATCGCGCGGCCATCATGGGAGCCAACCACATACGCTTCTTCGCGGGTACTAAAAAACAAATCGAAGCAAACTCCGATGCACTTACTTCCGCGATCACGTCGCTAAAACAATGTGCCGCGCACGCTGCTGAACTGGGAATCTTCATCGGAGTTGAGAATCACGGTCAGTTAACCGCAGATCAGGTCATGGAGATTGTAAATGGCGTCGACAGTCCATGGCTGGGAGTCAATCTCGACACCGGAAACTTCATCTCTTCCACCCCTTACCAAGACCTGAAAAAATGTGCGCCCTCGTCTGTTAACGTCCAATATAAAATGAAAATGAAGAAGCCATCAGGCGAAAAAGTGGATGTTGACATGCATAAAGTCAATCAACTACTCACCGATTCGCAGTACAAGGGACATGTTGTCCTAGAATACGAAGAAGAAAATCCACTCGAAAACATTCCCCGCGTGTTAACTCAAATGCGTTCTGTATTTAATGGGGAGTAGCGCGAATCTGACCGTCCCAGCCAATCAAAAAACGATCCCATTGAACCGAGAGTCATTACTCAAGAGCCTGGGCTTTAATTTTTCGCCTGACGGATTGCCTTGGCAGGTAAATCGATCGCTCTAACGGTGACCTCATCCAACATGGCAGTGCCGGTGCCGGTGAGCGCGAAGGTCACTTGGACACGATCGTTCTCGGAGGCGGCTCGATACAAGGTAAATTCTTGCCACCCATCGGTAATGGGAATTCGTTCCATCATCTCAGGACCTCCGAGGGAATCCGTAATAGTCAGACCGTCGTGCGTCCCGCGAATCACATTGGGAATATTAACCCATCCGTGAATTCGCACTAATTGCCCCGCTTTGACGGAAGTTTTTGGGGAGGTAATCCACAATGGAGTGGATTCGATCACACCCTGATTGGGTTGCCTTTCTATCACAGACATCTTCAATCCATAACGGCCATCTACCGCCGCACTCGCCACTAACTCAACACGGGTGCTGACCAGTTCGTTATCCTCACGGTGATTTCCCCAGCCATTGGCAAGCATGTGCTGTAAGTCCTCAAAATCTCCACCGGCCAATCCGTTGGGCTGCCAATTACCCCGATTTAATCGCTCTGTCAGTTCCCAATGGAGGGGGATCAAACTCGAATGAACGGTGAAAGGAGTCGAAGTTTTTGATTGAAACTTTCCCAATTGTTCAATGATCATATCCCGGCGCACAAAAGCGAGTCGCTCATCAGCGCGATCAAGGTACGGGACCGCCATCGGTGCATGGTTACTATCAATAAATCGTTGAGCATTCTGAAACGAATTCACTGCATCATTGAGAGCCGTGCTGCCGGCAGAGGAACTGCGACCCATTCGCCCCATTTGCTTATCGATCAATTGCATAATCGCCAGCCACTGGCGAGTCAAATCAACATGCATCTGAAGGATCGACTGCTTTCCTACTCTCTCATAACTGCTGCTTAGTTTTTTCATCACCAACGGGTCCTGTGTGAGGACAATCGCCACCATCGCCGGACAGTTATTAATTCGGATGACAGCTCCCGAAATATCTCGCGTTTTGGATAACGGCTGTAGTCCAGTATCACCAATCAAATAGGCCAATTCCGTTGCATTTGCCGTGGGATCTTCAATCGCCATTGGTTGCACCGGTAAATCACCAGCCAAATATTGTTCATGGTGAGTCGGACGCTGGACGAGCAACAGACGCGAACGGTTGGTTTTAATAGCCGAAATTTCCAGCTGGTCATTTGAGTTATCCAACGGCGCCATCAAAGCGCCCCCGACCGCCCAGGGTTCAATTTGATCAACATGGGCCAATGCCCACTGAATGGTTTGGGCTCGTAAACGTGTGACCGGGCTCGGATCATCAAGTCGTGATCGAGAACCGAAACGCAGCCCTCGGGCACCCGCCGAAATGGCCTCGTAAACTAAGAACTTAACCTGCTGTGGCTCGATCGGCACCGGCGGGATTTTCCTCGCTAAAGTCGCTATTTGCTTGAGGAGCGATTCCGGCAACTCAGTTTGAATGGTCGCCCAAACCGGCTTGGTTCCTCCAACCAATAGCCGACGCGCAGCAATCCAGTCTCCGTACTGACTTGCAATGAAGCTCGTGCCGATCGGGTTCAGTCCCAGCGACACCACATCGACCGCTTGCGACAACCGAGACCATTCCGACGCGATACCTGCCATAATAGGCCGCCCTTCGCGGCGATCGGACGAGCGAATTTCACGTACTTTACGCCTGATGCTGGAAAGATCGGCGGCGGCCAAATTTTCACCAACCTGCCAAACCAGAACCCGGTCGAATTTTAAACCAATCGATTGAACACCCACAGACGACGGGGGAGGGCAGATCAACCACAAATCGAGCGATTGGGCCAGTTGGAGCTGAGCTTCGGTCGCGGTCAATTTTAATTCAATGGTGTTAAATCCCAATGCTTTTAAAAAATCAAAGGGCTCACCGTTGTGTTGGATAATTTTAGGAAAGAATGGTTTCTTTTTGACCAGCAAAACCGTGCCCTCTCGGGTCACGAGGGATTTGTGTTTTTCGTCGGCCTCCTCAAAACTGGCCGGACTAAAATTTGCATCCTGCACCACAGTAGAATCGTTCGCCGCAACTCCAGCAGCAATCGCATCTGCTGCCACAATCCCATTCAGCTTAAGGTCATCAACCTTGACCGCCGTTTTCCCCGAACCGGAATAAAGGTTGAGCACCAATTTATCAACATAGGCATCACGTTGATCCACACTCGATCCATACTTACGCCGCAACAGCCAAACTCGCTGAGTTAATTGACGCTGCAAATCAAATGATTTTTTTTCAAACGAAAGTGTTTCCCAACGCCCCTTACCTTCATACTTTGGCCCAGCCAGCATCGTCGTCAATGGTCCCTCGCCCGACGGCGCAGGGGAGTGCGGAAGGACGACTCGCACCATCAGTTGAACCCCGGGTCGCGTCGCTTTAATACGCACTGACGGATTGAGCTCAGAAATCACGAACGCAGGAGACACTTCGTGCGATAGATAGATTTTCGTTCCCGGCCCGTTGGTAAAATGAATATTTTCACAACCGTTGTTGGAATCAGGATCTTGGGACCGTCTTTGAGTCCAACTTGCCTGAATAATCGAGCAGTCAGTCTCGTGTCGCTGCCAGGTCGATTGAGTTGACTCAAATTCCTCATGGAATTGACCCCAACTTGCTTCAATCGGCACCAGCGCCGCCAGAACAAATATTATCAAATTGGGAAGTCGAGAATTCATGCTCAATGTCGCGAAAAAACAACATACCTGGATTGACGATTCACAAAGCCAACGATCGAGAGAATCGCCTTTTGCAATTTCCCAACGCTGTTGTTTTGTTGGAAAACAAGAAGTTCCGAGACTTTTAGCAAGATTTCGGCCCAATCGCTACGTCAAAGATGTTGTATTTGCACCTCACCGGTCGTGAACCCAATTGCAGGTAATTTTTTTTCTTACGCCCGCTAGCACGGTTTTTTAGGGGTTTGCTCGCCAATTCCAAAACCCCGCCCATCTTTGGCATTGGGTTCGCTTTAAGTCGCCTTCAACAGAAACAAACTCATGCACAAGGCGTCAACAAGATGAACACGAAAACCGATCGCAACACAAATTCTGAACAACTCCCAATGGACCTTAATGACTTGATCTCGGCAGTCCAAACATTACCGGAACAATACCGCCTCGATCTCGAACGCCCCCTTAACCGGGTGATTGACTATACACGTCGACGTCGACGGATTCTCAATCTAATCCAAGAGGCCCTGAGCCAACTTCGCATGGACATGAAATACCTTATGTTCGATTTGGAAGCCACACGTCGAGAGCGTGACTCGTTTAAAAATTCTTTGGAAGACTAGGGTTCGCAGACAAATCCATTGAAAAAAGCACCTGACTATCGTCCGATGCATCATGGCAAAGCGAGCGTTGAAATTCTTCTTACATCGCGTCGGCACGCCACCAACCGCTGGCTGCCGGTAATTCAGATTGAACGAAATATAGCGGCCAACGACTTGGAAATTGGGGATTTGAGTTGAATGGAAGAGGGACAGAAGGGGAACAATGCAAAAAAACATCCTCTGTCGCAGGCCAAACCGGTAAATACTCGGTAAAAGTTGTCCCAAGCCATTCATTCCAATAATATTGTGCAATACTCTTAGTACATAACTCTACCATTCTCAACTTTCCCTTCAGCAACGAATCCGCCACTTGTCCATCACCGTGGAGATTCCAGCTGAGCCAGAGTTCTAATTCAGCATGAACGATTTAACGGCCGAACAATTTGCTCAACGCATCCACGATTGCGGCTTGATGAGCACGAAAGACCTTGAGGTCACCCTCAGCGAAGCGGGCGGAAGAGGTCGTGCGAGCTTCAACGACTTTATCATGAAATTGCTCGAAAAAGAGCAGATGACCAACTGGCAGATTTCCAGAATCGCCGACGGTCAAAGACGCGGCTTCTTTTACGGACAGTGGCAGGTTCTCTACTTGATTGGTGCCGGAACGTTTGCGCGAGTTTACCGAGCATCGCATCGAAAAACCGGTGATATCAAAGCGATTAAAGTACTCCGCCAAAGATACAGTACCGATAACGACACGCGCGAGCAGTTTATGCGGGAAGCGAAAATGGTGATGCGGTTGCGGCACCCCAATATCGTTCCAATTAGCGAAGTAGAGGAAGACCGTGGTCGCATTTACATGGTGATGGACTTTGTTGAAGGCCAAAATCTTCGCGAGTACGTCAAAGCTCACAAGCGAATTCCCAACCTAACTTCATTACGAATTTGCAGAGACGTTGCCGGGGGGCTCGCCTATGCCGCAGCACAAGGCATCTATCATCGAGACATGAAGCTTTCCAATGTTCTTCTCTCTTCCAAGGGACAAGCGAAACTCGTCGATTTCGGCCTCGCAACTGTCAGCAGCGACCGTGAAGATGATGGCAAAGGGGGGCCTAGAAGTATTGATTACGCAGGCCTCGAGCGATGCACATTGGTTTTGCGCGACGATCCCAAAAGTGACATATTCTTCTTGGGTTGTATGCTTTACCACATGATTACCGGCGTACCTCCTTTGGCCGAAACTCGTGAACGTATGAAACGTCTGTCGCCCAGACGTTTTCAAGAAGTTGCGCCGGTGACCTTACACGAGCCAAACTTACCGCACCGGATCGTAATCCTCATCAATCGCCTCATGGATCTTGATCCAAAAAAACGCGTTCAATCGGCCGCGCTCGCGTTGGGTGAAATTGAGGCTGTTCTCACCGCAATTGAGTCCGGTGATTTGAAACGCTACGACGAGGAGTTATCTGAAAAAGAGGCACAAGCCTACTCCTCATTAATGACCAAAAACGAAGAGGGTCGCGGAAAAACAATCTTACTCATTGAATCAAACATTAAGGTGCAAGACCATCTGAGAGACCGCCTCAAAGACTTGGGCTACCGCGTACTAATCACGGGCAACCCGGAACGTGGACTCGAGCGCTTCAATGATCTTGACCCCCTGGAGGATTCTCCGGTTGATTGTGTGATTTTTAGTAGCGCTGGACTCGGTAAAGAAGCCATCAGCTGGTTTGAGAAGTTTCTTAGAGGCAATTACACAGCTCAAGTTCCCGCAATCCTAGTCGTCACCGGCAACTTGGGTAAACTCGTGAGACAAGAGTGGTTCAACGAAAAACGCGAGATGCTTAACCTTCCTGTCAAATTTAAACACATCCAAAAAACGCTAAGAGAATTATTGAAAATTGACATGGAAGCCCTGTCCGCAAAGATCTCGGAAACTTACGGAGCCGAACCGGCGATCCCGGTAAACGACATCGTTCAAGACACCGACGTCGAATTAGGCTAGGCATCGATTGCTTGGCCGCCCAGCAATCGAGCTCTAAACGCTGTGAAATGCCAACTAGCCCCCATCCTTTCGGCCTCGCGAAGCCCCCTCAATCGAATGCAGGTTCTCAAGCGGTGCTCCAACGCGACGCGCCGTTGATCTCAGATTGAACTGGCTAGTGGTTAGCCTCTAATCTAATAGCAAATCAATCTGCACGACCGTTTTGATTCACCAAGAGCTTCACCAATATTACTGAATCTAAGCTCTCTCAGAGGTCGTTCTATTTCACCAGATTGCCTTGGCCTTAGAATTACTTTCGCCTCAGTTGATTCAACTTCAAACCACAGCTATAACCGAAGTTGGAATTGCAGGTCTTAAGAACTGAATGCCGATCTCATTCATCCATTGGACGACACTCGTCCGCCCCAACCCGCTGCGTCTAAAAAAAACACAAACCAGCTTGGTTGGATAACAAAAGGATACATTCTCGGTGCCCACGGAACCCAGTACCCCCGAATTGTGGGTAGAACAATACGGCGACTTCTTATTTCGATATGCCCTCAAGAGGCTGCGTGACGAAAATGCCGCCGAAGAAGTCGTGCAGGAAGCATTTCTCAACGGCATAAAATATTATTCACAGTATTCCGGTAAGGGATCCCAACAAGCTTGGCTGCTGGGAATCTTGAAGCGAAAAATCATCGACTTTATCCGGAAGCGCAACAAGCACAAACACGACCAATCCGATGAACACGATCCTTCGAATCAACTATTTGACCAACACGGCAATTACCACAAAGACGCATCCAGTTGGTCTAGCAGTCCTGATCGCAACCTGCAATCGAGCGAACTCTGGGCAATCGTAAAAGGATGCTTGACACATTTACCTCAGAGTCAGGCAGATGTGTTTACTTTGAGTGTGATGGAAGAACTTGACTCAGACCAAATTTGCAAGGAACTCGCTATCACGCAGTCAAATTATTGGATGAGAATGCACCGAGCACGACTTGGGCTGGCCAACTGTGTTGGAAGTCAATGGAATATTAAAGAAGAGGCTTCAACCCATGCTGAATGACAAAAAGGCGACTGAACTTTTTTCTAAGTCGATCGATAGCGAACTCACCGAAACAGAATCCAATCAGCTAGACGCCCATCTTTCTAACAGTGAAGCAGCCAAAGCATTTACTGAACTTGCACAGACGATCGATAAGTCGATTGTTGAGAACAGTGGCATTTCTGAGTCAAGTGACGGGGGAACCGGGTTAAGCGAAGACGCAAAAAACCGATTATCGGATTCCATCCAGAAAGCCATCGAAAAAAAGCCAGAACTCGCTGCCACGCTACTCGACAGCAACGACTCCCCTTCTGATCAGCGCTTCGTACTACAAAACCAGCAAGAAATTCACACCGGTGATTCGCGCGAGGCCTCTTCGCCTTACACGATCGTTCGCAAACTCGGCGAGGGTGGACTGGGAAATGTCTGGCTCGCGAGAGACGAAAAATTGAACCGCAATGTGGCAATCAAGGAAATGAACAGCCATGCGCTGCAGTCCCCCAAAGCATGGCAGCGCTTCGAGCGAGAAGCAGAGATCACCGGACAACTCGAGCATCCCAATGTGGTTTCCCTCTACCAATATGGAACCGATCGCAACACCGGTGAACCGTTTTACGCCATGCGATTTGTTGGGAAACGTACGCTCGCCGACGCGATTACCGAATACCACGACCGGTGTCTCGCCGGTAAGTGCGACCCCTTAATTCTCCATCGACTACTGACCGCCTTCCTAGGCGTGTGTCAGGCGATTGCCTACGCCCATTCTAGAGGCGTGATCCACCGAGACCTGAAACCGGAAAATGTCGGGTTAGATAATTTCGGGCAAGTTATCGTCTTGGATTGGGGACTCGCAAAAGTGGTGGACGACAGCGACCTCGGTAGTCAATTGTCAGGGGATGTTGAACTTTCCGGAGAAGCGCTTGCCGAGACACTCGCCGGCGAAATCATTGGCACGCCACTATTCATGTCACCTGAACAGGCTGCCGGGGAGAGTGTTTCTCAGCAAGCCGATATCTACGGGCTTGGCGCGATTCTGTTTGCCATCTTGACCGGTTACGCACCACACGAACCCAAAAAGTCTCAAACTGCCGAGCCTCTCAAAATCAAAGATGTCCTCAGGTCAATCCAGAACAGCGAATCGCCACGTCCAAGGGATTTCCGCTCAGATATCCCGATCGATCTCGAAGCAATTTGCATGAAAGCGATGGCGCGGAAAAAATACGCTAGACACGAAACAGCTTCCGAATTAGCAAATGATGTCGAACGCTGGATGGTCGACCTAGGACAGCGACAATCCGAATATGAGACCATGCGTATGGAGGGACGCGAGTTGCGAACCAATACGCAGGCGTCAGTGAGAGACCTGGAAACCAACGTTCGATTCATGTCAAACCTACCTCCCATTCAAGAACTGATCCGAGCCGAGTCAGTAGAAGACTCTATCGCTTGGCGTGATCGACTGATCACAATTTTCTCCGGTCTCTTAAGAGCAAAATCCGACTACCGAAGTATCGTTTATAGTCGTCTTGATCAGGATGAATTTACTGAACTCGTTCGCGTAGAACGACACAGTACTGTGCACTCCAATATTCGATCGATTCCAAGAAGTCGTTTACGATCGGGAGCGTCGAGCGATTTCATGCACCGGGTTGGCAAAAATGACCCCGACGAAGTCTACACCTCGCTCGCCTGCGGTGCGCTAAATGATGCAAGCGATTGCGAAAAGAAAAACGTGACTTTATTCGCCGGTGTACCCATTTTCGATTCCCAAAAAGAGGATCTGTACGGAGTCGTAATTATCGAATGCGATCTTGATCACATTCTGAAAGAGCAACTCAACCGACGGTTTGTGGCCACCGACATCCTCGTGGCTTGCGATACCTATCAGACCATTCATCATACCAATGCCCATCATGGAATCGTTGCTGAAAGCGTTGGGCAACCCATCCAGACAATGCGACCAGAATTTTCCGAGGCAATCGAACAACTTCAAGAAAAAATGGAGTATATCGACAAGACCAATCAACAGATTTACGGAGCCCGGCTTTGGCTCAATGCGAATCCACATGGGATCATGTTCCTACTCAGCCACAAGTAACGCCTCTAACTTAGAAGGCAGTATCGCTGTTTGGTGTGCGATCCCACGGTACGAAAAGACGAAACATCGAGGTGAATTACCCTAAACTTAATTCCCTACAACTTAACTCTGAACTGCATTCCCCTTCCACCGCCTTAAATTTCCGCCAATTTCGGCGACGCGGCCTTCAGCCTTTTTAAAAAAAATCATCGAGGACATATAACGCACACGCTCAACGTTTTGCTAAGATGATCGTTTTGCTAAGATGAGCCTTCGAGGCACAATCATTTAACCTATTCGAACCGTTTGAATTTCCAAATTCACATGAACCTTTTTTCGTGGAACAAGCCGATGACGACGCGTAAATCTCTATCGTATCCGGTAGCAGCTATCCTGTGTTTTTTCCTTTCTTCCCACCTCCTAGGACAACAGGCGGACTGGCCAACGTTTCGGGGTGCCCAACGGACTGGAGTCTCTCCTGAAAATGGGCTTCTAGCGGATTGGCCGTCGCAAGGTCCAAAATTGGTTTGGGAAGCAGAAGGCTGTGGGCGAGGATACGCCAGCGTATCCTTCGCGGGCGATCGTTTGTACACATTAGGAGACGGATTATCATCCGAATCAAACAAGGATGAATATATGTCCTGCTTTGATCGGGAATCTGGAAAGAGAATCTGGAGAACCAAGACGGGGCCAGCCTGGAATCAGGGGCCAGACAATTGGCAGAGTTCGCGTAGCACGCCAACGGTTGACGGTGATCGTGTTTACGTCATTACTCCATTTGGAAAATTAATTTGTCTCAACATCGATGGCAAAGAACTTTGGAAGATTGACCTGAAGAAAGACCTCCAAGGCAAAAAAGCTGACAGCTGGGGTTACAGCGAATCGGTTTTGATTGATGGCGATCACTTAATTTGTACTCCGGGCGGTACCCAGAACACCATGGTCGCACTGGATAAAAAAACAGGCAAGCTGAAATGGTCTACAGCCCGCAAAGACGATCGAGGCGCTGGACATGCGTCGATCGTGATCGCAACCGTTGGTTCGACCAAGGTCTACGTTCAAACAACCGGTAGCGGCGCCCTGGGCGTTCGCGCATCTGATGGCGAACTGCTTTGGTCCTACAAAATTGACAGAACAACAGCCGTCATACCAACACCAATTGTACGAGACGATCTCGTTTTCTTTTCAGCAGGATATAAACGGGGCGGTGCGCTTCTTAAACAAGTTGCCTCCGGTGGAAAAGTTAACATCGAAGAAATCTATCCACTCAATCCGAACCTTGCCAACAAGCATGGCGGCATCATTCTCATGGGCGACTACCTTTTCGGCGACTCCGACGATAAAGGCACCCCTTTCTGCGCTGAGCTGATGACCGGAGAAATCAAATGGAAATCACGAGGCTCAGGTAAAAAATCAGCCAGTGTTATTGGGGCGGATGGCCACGTCTACATTCGCTACAGCAATGGTGTGATGACCCTCGTCAAAGCTGACCCGAGCTCGTTTCAAGAAGTAGCGAGCTTCAAGGTACCCGGCAGCGGAGATCGTCCAAGCTGGGCGCACCCAGTGATTGTTGGCGGACGCCTCTATCTGCGAGAGGATAACAAAATCCTTTGTTATTCGATTGAACGCTGATTTTCGATTGAACGCTGATTTTCGATT
>JAPKBL010000051.1 GCA_028823415.1 Mariniblastus sp. | reverse complement strand
CTTTTGCTGGCAAGCTTTTTGCTGGCAAGCCGATTATGGTCCATCACGAATGGTCCATCATGAATGGTCCATCATGAATGGTCCATCATGAATGGGGCAAGCTGAACCAGGTTGTCGTCGGTGTTCCGAACATCCAACTGCCACCAGATTGGCTGAGGCTCCCAAGAAATTTCTGCCCAATTCAACAGTCGAATTTATTGAGAAAAACGCAGGCCAATTACTTGAGGAATGTGCTCCCGATTTGAACGCTGAATTCATCGAACAGGTAGATGGAATCATCAGAATGCAGTCCAAGTCCAAGACCTAAAAAATAAACTGGTTGAACAAGTCAACGAGATGTTTCCGGTACGGAATGTTCGTTGATCGTATCAAAGTGAGAACCTTGCATCTCTTCCAGATTCAGCATAACAATTTGATGCACTGAAGTTGCGATTGGTGCCCGTTTTAGAAATAGATGATCGCAAGTCGCAACTTAGTGATCGTTAACGTTATCCCCCTTAAGCCCAATGCGTTTACCAGCAATTAGCGGCATCATTGATCGCCGTATTCTCGCGAACTATCGCGTCGACCCCGGCTGTATGGCCGCCGCTTTGCCTTCGCCATTCCGACCGCAATTAGTCAATGGTTACGCCATTGGCGGCATCTGCCTTATTCGTTTGAACCGGGTTCGGCCAAAACGGTTGCCCATTCCTTGGGGCATCGGCTCCGAGAACGCGGCTCACAGAATTGCCGTTGAATGGGATGCAGGTGGTGAAACCAAGCAGGGTGTTTACATTCCCCGCCGTGACACAAACTCTCGATTGAATTCATTCGCCGGCGGCAGAGTATTTCCCGGAATACATCACCACGCAAAATTCACTGTCGTAGAAAATGGCGATCACTATTCTGTCACCATGGCGAGTGACGATGGTGGAGCAAAGGTTCATGTTTCTGGCTCGGTCGTCCAGTCTATATCGGATTCGTCGGTTTTCGATTCCGTCAAATCTGCCTCTGACTTCTTTGAACTGGGATCACTTGGGTATTCGGATACCAGAACCGACGGCAAGTTCGATGGCCTTGAATTGCAATGCGAAAATTGGCACGTCGAATCCTTAGACGTTGACACGATCCAATCCAGCTACTTCGAAGATCATTCGCGATTCCCAAATGGTTCGGTTGAATTTGACTGCGCCCTGCTAATGCGGGATATTGTTCATGAGTGGCATGGTCGCCCCGATCTATGTTGTTCACCCGAAATCGGGGCATAGCAAAACGATAAACTGGAGCCGGAACAGCCGAGCTGGCTCGCTTCGCTCGTTCACGTCAATTCCCGGTTCGGTTATCCTGAACGTTTTCCGACTGACGCACCATGGCGTATGACCTGAAGCCTCCCCCGCCAATGTGATCGGCGACTTCTGCATCGAAAGATGGGTGTTGCACAGCCTGCGACGTTCCGCAGTCCGGTGCTCTCGATTTGTTCGGGAGGCAAAATGATCCTTACTGCCATTGCTAGATCAAACGACAACCGCAGTCCGCCTCTGAGCATGCCCAAATGCTGTCGGCTATTGCTTGTGCTGAATTGCAGTGCATTCATTGCCGTGGGAACGATCCCGCAGTTTTCTCTCGTCTGTCAGTCACGGATTAAATGGAACTTTGTGCCAATGAACCACCGCTGGGAACGGAACTTGGACTTCGTACGCACATCACTTTTGCAACGAATCAAGCATCAGACTTGCCAATGCTGGTTTCGTCGTTCACAGCGTTTGTAAAAATTAAGCGAGGTGAATACTCTCGGATCTCATCTTTATGGTTTGTATCATCTTCAACAACTGTCACGCACAAACGAAACAAAAGGCGATGGCGTAACATGGCCTTTGAAACTTGCGATGATTGGGTACATATATCGCACGACGCTGATGATGACATTGGCCTTTCATGGTATATTCATTGAAGGCTGGACACACTCAATGGTCTATCCGATATTCGATGGCATACCGACGACGGCAGTTTTAAACTCGTGAGTTGGTTCAAATTAAATCGACCAGCACCGCCCACCTCAATCTGCCGCGACAATGAACTGTATCGCTGCAACAACACGCCATGAAACGCAAACTCGCCATTGTCATCTGCTGTGTCTTCCTTGCCTCTGGTCTAATCCGTGTCGGCGTTGGCGGGATGATGATTGGACAAGCGGCGGGCTGGTGGGCGCTCGAGGGGGAGGCCGCAGAGTCGCTGGTCGACACTCAGCGCTTCATTAGTGAGCAGAAATCAAATGTCGTCGGCTTCACGCCCATTTCCTATTTCGCCTTCATCCTGTTCATGGGATTGACGATTAGTCTTGGTGCAATCGGGCAGATTTGGCGTAACCAGTGGGGCCTCGTCCTGATCGGGATATATCTGCTCAGCCACGGGGCGCTGTTCGTCAACTTCATGACCGTCAACCCGAAAATTGTCTTTCTCGGACTGGCTATTCTACTCACCGTGATTCTGGTGTGGGCCAACGATCCGCCCAAACCGGACGATGAGTCGATTCACGCACGTTAGTTTCATTACCCTGAGTTGAAGCGATCATCTACTTTTAAAACCTGAATAATCACTTTGCTTAATTGCCATGAAAACCCCCCCTCCCGGCACAGACGAACGCATCGCAAAAATGACTTTCTCGTCAGTCTATCCACACTATGTTGCAAAAGTCGAAAAGAAAGGCAGAACAAAAAAAGAATTGCACGAAGTTATCAAGTGGCTTACAGGCTACAATGACAAAAAGCTAAAATCGCTCATCAAGGATGAAGTAACTTTTGAGGCTTTTTTCAAGGGTGCAAAGTTAAATCCAAATGCTCATCTCATTACGGGCGTCATCTGTGGATATAGAATTGAAGAGATACAGAACCCCTTGAGTCAAAAGGCAAGGTATCTAGACAAACTGGTTGACGAGTTAGCCAAAGGGCGGAAGATGGAGAAAATACTTCGCGTTGGATGACTATCGCGGCTGTTATGATTTGTCATTCTGGCGATAGTGTTTCGCGCCATTTTATCCCCGCTCGACCAGATTTAAACTCTTTGGGCGGTTTGGTCAATTCGTTGCGTGGTCCGGACGACCTGTTATTTTTTCACACAGATATTTTCGAGCTTTAAAAATGAATTTGAGAATTCACGTGGTGGTTGGTGCTGTTTTTGTTTTGCTTTTCGGGAACAGCTTCCTGATTGCTCAAGATCGACCGTTGATTAAAATTTGGCCAGCGGGGCTTCCTGCAGGATCAGTCCAACTGGCTCCGGCCAAAGTGAAGGCGCTCAAGGCTAAAGAAAAAGTTCATCCTCGGGGACATGTGCTTTATTGTGATACGCCCACCCTAACGGTGTATCCGGCTGACCCGGAATTAGCCACCGGTTGTGGCGTCGTGATTTGTCCTGGTGGCAGCTACAACGTTCTGGCGTGGCAGCACGAAGGTGTTGCATTGGCTGAGTGGTTTAATTCGATTGGCGTGACAGCTTTCATTCTCAAATATCGAGTACCACGACGGATTCCGGATAAAATTCATTGGGAGCCGATGCAGGATGTACAGAGGGCGATCCGTGTTGTCCGTCGAGATGCAACCAAGTTCAAAATTGATCCCGATCGAATCGGCGTGCTCGGTTTTTCTGCCGGTGGCCACCTGACCGTAATGGCTGGGGTTCAATACGACACCGCCTGTTACGAGCCGGTTGATGAAGCTGATTCGTTAAGCGCTCGGCCAGATTTCATTTGTCCGATCTACGCGGCTTACCTTGGCGATGGCTACTCCGATGGGAAGGCTGAGTTGGGGCCACTGGTTAAGGTGACTGCCCAAACACCACCAGCTTTTATGGCAGCGACTTGGGATGATAAATTTCGCGGGGCCCAATCTGCTCTGTTGTTTGCAAAATTAAGAGAGCATGGAGTTTCCGCTGAATTTCATGGGTATTCCAAAGGGGGGCATGGTTACGGTATTCGTGAATCTGAGTTTCCCGTTTCAAAATGGCATTACCAACTCGAGAACTGGTTAAAAGTATCTGGCTTTCTCGACGCCAAGCCAGTAGCCTTGAAGTGAGTCCAATCCCCTGGAGCGGTAGAAAATGAAATTACTTCTGGTTGGTGTTGTCGCCTTCGTGACGGCAGGTTCGGTTTGCTGTGCTCAGCAATCGATCCCGCATGTCGATGAGATGTTGAAACAATATGATCTCGATCGAAATGGTTCGCTAACCACGGCAGAGGTCGAGGGTAGTCGATTTGCTCGACAATTTAGCCGCTGGGATACCGATGGTGACGGTGCGGTATCGAGAGAGGCTATTATTAAATTCCGAGCGAAGTTTGGAATTGCAGCCGATGGTAGCCGGATGAAGAAGACCCCCAGTTTGTCAAAGCCGGCACCCGAGCGAAGTTTGAAAATTCCCAGCATAGAATCTTTGCTTCGCGTTGATCGCGACCATCCCCCCTCCCGACAGTTGAGTTCGAACTCAGAATATGTACTCAGGACACAGCCCCATGAAGTTGCAGGTGAATATTATGTCGTGTTAACCGATCATACCGATTCCGCGTATCTTGAATTGCTGAAGCGACTGGCTGAGTATCATGGTGGTGATGTGATTCGGGTAAAGAATCTGGCACTGATGGGTGAATCGGCTTCTGAGCTGGAGCGTTTACGAGTGGAGCTTCGGCAGCGAAAAACAAAATGGGTGGCGATTGCGCCTCGCCTGGAAACGTTCCGAGAGAACGCTGTTTTAGGCGTATGGGAATTGTTGAGTTCCCTGGATACCGATTCACAACTCGATTGCCAGCCCGGTTTTTTGGTGGCGTCGAATCTTCAAGCATTTAAGAAACTGATTGATCAATCAATCAATTATTCCCCGATTAGCCCGGATACGTTACGTCCTTTCGCGATTAGCCAGGTGCAAAATTCGACGGAAACCCGCTCCCTGCAAAAATCCGCGATGTTGAAATCTCATTTTAAAGAATCTGGAATTGCGGTGCCGATCGTCGCCATTTATGGAGCTCAGGCGGATGCCGCGCCGAGGTTGCCGGGAGAGAGAATTTGGAATTTAAAAGTAGAATCTCGGAAGAAGTTTATTCAAACGATGCCCGCTGACGCCACAAAATCGTTACAAGATTCGAACCTTGTCGTCATGCACGGACATGGAATTCCCGGCATGTCCTGCAGCCTCGACGTCGACGGCTTGCCAAAAGACATGTCGGGCAAAATATTACTGTCAGGGTCGTGTTTTTCAGCGTCTCCGGTGGCCTCGGATTTGCCGCTGATGCGACAAGCTCCCGGAGGATATGAGGTTCAGCAGCGCGATGCGTTTATCCTGCGTGCGATCGATAATGGTGCGGTCGTTGCGTTCGGCCATCAACGGTTGAGTAGCGGTTTTCCGCATCTTTATCCCGTGTTAGAGTCGTGGGTTGATGGGCAAACGGTCGGTGCTGGTTATCAGGAACTGATCAACGCACTTATTGAGCTGGGTGGCTTTAAATCAGGTGAATTTTTGATTCGGAAGGATCAAAAAAACAACAAACGGCTACCGCAAAATCGTCTATTGTATGTGGTAATTGGTGACCCTGCTCTGCAGCCAATTCAGCGCCGCAAGTAATCAGTTGATCATAAATTAAGTTAAACCGTACGAGTACCGCGAATATGCATCGTCAGTCTTTCTCAACGTTTTTTTTCTCCGCGTTCGTCCTTGGAGTTTTCAGTTTCCCTGTATTCTTAAATGCAGAGATAACATCGAATTCCGAGAATCGACCGAATGTGATTGTTTTTCTTTCTGATGACCAAGGTTACGGAGATTTCAGCTACACCGGAAATCGGGATTTAGTCACGCCCAACATTGACGGTCTAGCGCGAGACGGAGCGTTTGTAGAGCAATTCTTTGTCTGTCCAGTCTGTTCACCCACGCGGGCGGAGTTTCTCACGGGTCGGTATCATCCACGGGGGGGAGTTTTTTCTACCGGAGCCGGTGGCGAGCGGTTGGATCTTGACGAATCGACTATCGCCCAGGCGTTCCAATCGGCTGGCTATGCGACCGCAGCTTTTGGTAAATGGCACAACGGAATGCAGGCGCCCTATCATCCAAATTCTCGTGGATTCGACGAGTACTATGGGTTTTGTAGTGGTCATTGGGGAAATTACTTTGACCCCATTCTCGATCACAACGGACAAATTGTGCGTGGCAAGGGATTTATCGTCGATGATTTTACGGATCACGCGATCGAGTTTATTGAAAATCATCAGACGAAACCATTTTTCATCTACCTCCCTTACAACACACCCCATTCGCCGATGCAGGTTCCCGATAAGTATTGGAACAAATTCAAAGACAAGCCGCTGACTCAAATGCCAGGCACCCCCAATGCCAAAGTAAAAAAAGGCAAAGGCATCGATCATGCCCGGGCCGCTTTAGCGATGTGTGAAAACATTGATCACAACGTTGGCCGGGTCTTAGAAAAATTAGATGAACTAAAATTAGCTGATAACACAATCGTCCTTTACTTTTGCGATAATGGCCCCAATGGAGCGCGTTACAACGCCGGATTGAAAGGGCGCAAGGGATCGACGGACGAAGGCGGAGTTCGCTCTCCGCTGTTTGTTCGCTGGCCGGGAGTCATCCCTGCAGGTAACAAAGTGAATTTGGTAACAGGCGCGATTGATTTATGGCCCACGTTAACCTCGCTTTGCGGGATTCCTCTTCATGATCAAAAAGATCATCCATTGGACGGAATTTCGTTTGATCTGGAATTGCGAGGAGCGAAGGTAAAACGAAAACCGCGGTACTTATTTAATGCATGGCGGGGCAAGGTGAGTGTCAGAACACAGCAGTATCGACTCGACAACAAAGGTGTGCTGTATAACGTAATGAATGACCCCGGTCAGCAAACGCCTGTCAACGATCGCCCGAAAATAAAGCAAGAGCTGCAAGCGGCGGTGGACCAGTGGAAGTCGACTGTGCTGGCCGAGTTAGTGGAAGAGCAACGAGTGTTTCCAGTTGGGCATCGGAGTATGGAAAGAACCCAATTGCCCGCCCGAGATGCAGAGGTTACCGGTGCGATTGAGCGATCCAATAAGTTTCCCAATTGTTCCTATTTTGGTCATTGGGTGAATTCAGACGATACGATCTCATGGCCGGTAGAAGTCATGGAATCTGGAAAGTTTCGAGTGGAAGTTTATTATTGCCTCGCCCAGGAAAATGTCGGCGCTGAATTACAACTATCGATGGGCTCGCATCAGGTCACGAAGGTGGTCGACGAGGCAAACGACCCCCCTGCCCTAGGCGCCGAAAACGATCGATCTGTTCGAGGCGAATCGTTGGTGAAGGACTTTCAAGTCCTCGACATGGGCGTGATTGAGTTAGATCAGGGGAATGGCCGAATTGAGTTGCGGACAGTGAAGATGCCCGGCAAGGAATCGATTGAATTCCGTCTTCTCATGCTGACTCGAGTCGAGTGATTCCGAAATGGTGAAACCATCGAACTCCAGAGAACTTCGGAAGGCAATACGTGCTGCGCGAAGGGCCGTCGCGGACCCTCTGCGGGAAACATGGAATGATCAAATTTGCGCCCGCATTTTAGAGACGCCCGAATATCGAGCGTCCCGCAAAGTTGCAGGGTTTCTTGCGTTTGATGGCGAGGCGGATCCCCGCGGAGTGATGAATCAAGCCATCAAAGATGGGAAACAGGTTTTTGTTCCGTTGATGCAAGGGAAGCATGATCCGTTGCTCTTTATTGAGTGGTTCCCAGATGCCAAGTTGGAAAAAAATCGATTTGGAATCGATGAACCGATTGGTGACAAAGACGCTGCGGTTGCTGCCAACACGCTAGAGTTGGTCGTCACCCCGCTAGTCGCTTTTGATGAGAATTGTAATCGCATCGGGGTTGGGGGCGGTTTCTACGATCGTACTTTTGAATTTGTGAAACCCAAAAGTGATGGACGGAGTTGTGACAGTGGCGTTGCAATGATTGGATTTACGTTCGAATTGCAGAAGCAAAAATTGATCCACCCAAATCCATGGGATATTCGCCTTTCGGCCGTTGCAACCGAGCGGATGATCTATCGACCACCCGATGTCGTTACGTCACTTTGATCGGGATGATCTTTGAGATCGGGTTTCAAAGCACGGCTTTATTGAGCCGGTTGAATTCGATCGCCAAGTTTTCCTTTAATGCTTGAAGACAGTTTCTGGAGCTCAAGCAGCATTTGTTTTTCAGAGTTGTTGCCCACTGAGTACTCATCGAGCATGGCCGCCAGCCAGTCTCCTTCATCGGTATCGATCTCACCGGGTGAATTCATATCGAAAATCACTAAACGCGAAATCGAGGTTACGAAAAAGGAGGTCCATTCCACACAGCCATCATGCTCCTCTTTGAGCGCGTGGTTAACACGCAGTAGCAGTTTTGCTTCGTCTTTATCGATTACCCAATCCTGACGAACGAAGTCTTCTAACGTCTTAACCTGTTCGGCGCTGATAGAAGAATTCTCGATAATGTCTCTTAATACTTCCCGAACGGGATGATTGTCTGAGCCCATGATTGGTTCCCTGAATAATGCTGGACTAAAAAAATTGGTCATCGCCATGGTAACACTTTGTTCGCAAGTTGTTGAGAAGGTAGTTCGAAAAGTCTGATGGTGTTCTATTCGCTGGTGCGCTCAAATTATTGATTTTTATTTTGTTAATCTTGTCGCAAGCTGAATCGCTGAGATCAAACTGGAATTGTCGGCCTTCCCTTGCCAGGCAATATCCAGTGCGGTGCCGTGATCGACACTGGTGCGAATCAGGGGAAGGCCCAGCGTAATATTGACCCCGGTGTCAAAGTTTAAGGCCTTAAAGGGGATCAACCCTTGATCGTGATACATGCAGATATACCCATCGGTTTCTTCCCGTTTCCATGGTAGAAAACCGGTGTCCGGGGGGATCGGTCCGGTAATATCGACACCGTCATTGGCAGCGTTGGTGACCGCGGGAAGGATAATATTTTCTTCCTCGTTTGACCCAAACAATCCCCCCTCTCCTGCATGTGGATTTAGCCCCAGCGCGATTAGCTTCGGCTTGCGACCGAGAATGCGCGTTAGAGCCTCATCGGTGAGTGAAATTACTTCAAGAATTCTCTCCGTGGTCAATAGACGGGGCACTTCGTGATAACCAACGTGGGTCGTCACGAGACTGCAACTGAATGTTGGGGCCGTCATCATCATGCAGAAACGATCCGTCTTTGCCCGCTCTGCAAAAAGTTCGGTATGACCTGGATATTCAATTCCCGCCATTCGCCAAGCTTCTTTGTGAATGGGTCCTGTGACGACGGCGTCGACGTCTCCCGAGATCGCCGATGCAATCGCTGATTCGATGAATTGATAGGATGTTCTTCCCGTTTGGGCGCTGATTTGTCCAGCGACTAAATCGGTTCCTGCATTGACTGCGAGGTCAACGAAGGTAGCGCGAGAATCAGTGGTCTGATCGGTTAAGTCATTCTGAACAATTGCACACTCGGGAAACGTAATTCCCATCTGGGATGCGGTTTTTTGAATGGCGGACAGGTCGCCAAAAATGACTGGGTGACATTCCTCGAGAACGGAAGTCGTCGACAAAATCTGTAGGCACAGTTCTGGTCCAACGCCGGCGGGATCGCCCATCGTGATTGCAATGCGAGGAATTTTCAAGGAAACGTACTTTCTGCGATTGACCGAGTAAAAAATTCGAATGAGCCAAGAACTCGAATTATACACGCAAATCCTTTGTCGACAGATCTTGCTTTCGAAAGGATAAATTCAGTGATAGAATGGGAATAGCCGCATTCGATGTTAGGCGTTCCATTTTCCCACCTTTTTCAAGACGTTGCCATGTTAAGAAATTTATTTTCATCTGCTGTCACAGCATTCCTCTTGGTTGTCATTGGCTGTGGATCAAGCGAGAAGCCGGCAGCGTCCTACAGCGGCAAGCCGCTTAAGTTAGCTGTAATTCCGAAAGGGACAAGCCACGAGTTTTGGAAGTCGGTCCATTTTGGTGCCGAGAAGGCTGCCAAGGAACTCGGTAATGTAGAAATCGTCTGGCGGGGGCCGGTGGTTGAAAGTGATACGGGTAGCCAGATCGAGGTGGTTAAAAATATGATCACGCTGGGAGTCGATGGGATCGTCTTAGCGCCGAACCAAAAAGGTGGACTGGTTGACGCGGTCGAGGAGTCGATTGATGAAAATATTCCCGTTGTGATTTTCGACAGCGGTCTCGATGACGGCCCCAAGATTGCTGGCTATGTTGCGACTGACAATTTCAAAGGAGGACAATTGGCAGCGGCGGAAATGGCCAAAGCAGTCAATCAAGAGGGGAATGTGATTCTCTTGCGTTATCTTGCTGGCAGTGAAAGTACGGAACAGCGAGAAAATGGATTTCTTGAAGGATTAAAAGAATTTCCAAAAATCAAAGTCGTTTCTTCCGACCAGAGAGGCGGAGACAATGCGACTTCTTCTAAAGAAAAAGTGGACCAATTACTACAGTTATTCGGCGAGGATCTCGACGGGATTTTTGCCGTGTGCGAGCCAAATGCAAACGGTACATTGGAGGCATTAAGGAATGCAGGGCTCGACGGAAAAGTAAAATTCATCGCGTTCGACCCCAGCGATGCGCTGATCGAAGCATTAAAGGATGGGTCTTGTTCGGGGATTGTTCTTCAAGATCCGGTTGAGATGGGGTACCGCAGTGTTCTTACACTGGTGGATCATATCCAGGGCAAGGCGGCGGAGCCGTTTACTTCGACCGGAGAGTACGTAGCAACGCCCGACAATATGGATGAAAAACGGATGCAAGAATTATTGACACCGGCGATCTTTGAATAGTTTGGCTCGGTTGCCCGGATTGACCCTTGTAATGACTGCATGGCAGCGATTGAACGCGGGAGGCGTAACGCGATGAAAGGTCAATCTATTCTCGAAGTAAGCCGGATTTGCAAAGCGTTCGGGCCGACCGAAGCACTGCGCGGGGTTGGTTTAAGCGTTCGTGCCGGTGAAGTATTGGCGCTGATTGGAGAGAATGGCGCAGGCAAGAGCACGCTCCTAAAAATATTGAGTGGGGCTCATCGAGCGGATTCGGGAGAAATGTCCATTGGTGACCGCCCCTTCCGACCCTCTGGTCCTTCGGATACGCGGCGGTCTGGCGTGGCCATGATTTATCAGGAATTGAACCTCGCCCCGGAATTAAGTGTTGAAGACAATCTTCTTCTGGGGCATGTCGGTAGTGGCGGCGGTTTGTTGATTCGAAAACAACAGCGCCCCAAGGTTATTGAAGCGCTTGAAGCCGTGGGACTTGAGGGACTGAGCCCGACGGCAATCGTAGGCGAACAATCGGTGGCGACCCAACAAATGATCGAGATTGCGCGTGCGTTGGTTGCTGAGGCTCGCATCATTCTGTTTGATGAACCAACCAGTTCACTTCCGCAGAAAGACGTCGCCCGTTTATTTTCGATTATCAACGAACTGAAGGAGCGTGGGATTGGAATGGTTTACATCAGCCATTTCCTCGAAGAGGTTCGCGAAGTGGCTGATCGCTACACCGTCTTAAGAGACGGAGAAAATGTTGGCGAAGGAATAATGGAAGATATCGATGATGATACGATCGTTTCGTTGATGGTAGGCAGGGACGTCAGGAATTTATTTCCAACCGTGGCTCACTGTCCTGGCGAGCCTTGGGTCAGCATTCAAGATTTGAATGGCTCCCCCTCTCCAAAGAATATTAATATTGAACTTCGAAGAGGAGAGATTTTTGGGGTTGCTGGGTTGGTCGGCGCGGGGAGGACAGAGTTAATCCGTACGATTTTTGGTTTGGATTACGCTTCTTCGGGAAGCGTATCGGTTAATCAAAAACCTATTGCTCATACGATTGGCGAACGCATCCAAGCAGGGTTTGGGTTTATTTCAGAGGATCGGAAAAGCGAAGGCTTGGCGCAGGACCTTTCCGTCATCGACAATTTAACGCTCAGTCGATTGACAGACTACACCACACTAGGTGTGCTTAATTTAAAGCAACGAAAACTCGCGGCAGAAAAGTTGCTGGAACGGGTTCAAGTAAAATGCAATGCGAGCGATCAAGCGGTATCTGAGTTGTCGGGTGGGAATCAGCAAAAAGTTGCGATTGCGAGAATTCTTCACCAGCAGGCGGATATTCTGTTAATGGACGAACCAACGAAAGGGATTGATCTCGGGACCAAAGCGGAGATCTATCAAATGCTTGGCGAATTGGCTGCGACTGGTAAAACCATTGTTTTTGTAAGTTCATATCTGCCCGAGTTATTAGCGGTTTGTGATCGCATTGGTGTGATGGCAAGGGGAGAATTGCGAGAAGTCAGAAATGCTTCGGACTGGACAGAAGAGGAAGTCATGGGGGTCGCGATTGGTTAAAAATAATCAACGCGAGCTTTGTATTTAGAAATGAATTCGTACATTCGTGATTTTATAAAATAGAGCGAGTCTCAAACTCAGATGAATTTTCGACGAATCTTAAAATCTATTTTCCAATCCCAGCTCGGGCCGATTTTTGCGCTCACGTTCATCTTGATGCTGTTCGCACTTGCAGATCAGCGATGGAGCTCTGGGAATTATCTCTCTCCGAGAAACTTTCGCGTGATGATGAATTCGGCCGCACTGATTGCCGTACCGGCGTTGGGGATGACTATGATTATCATCGCCGCCGGCATCGATTTATCGGCTGGGACTGCGCTGACGTTGTGCGGGACAGTTCTCGCGACTCAATTGAAACATGCTGCAGTCGCTTCGGGCGAACCCGGGTTTGTTTGGGTGGTTCTGCAAGCAGTCTGCCTGACTCTACTCACCGGTTGCATTTGTGGTTTGGTCAACGGAGGTCTGATCAGCCTAACCAAGGTCGTCCCGTTTATTGTTACGCTGGGCACCATGACAATTTTCCTTGGGGTGGGACAGATCATTTCAAAAGAGTCGACGGTCTATGCGGACGAAAAAAATATCCCCGGCTGGTTGAGTGATTTCTGTTACACCGGCTCAAATTCGGAGCGTTATTTGAATTTTGGGTTCTTGCCCAATATCCCGAACAGTGTGTTGCTAACGTTGATCCTTGCCTTGGCCGTTGTCTTGCTTTTGCGTTATACCGTTTTTGGCCGGAATGTATTTGCGATTGGATCGAGTGAATCCACCGCACGACTGTGCGGTGTCAACGTGCCCCTGACGGTCATCGCGGTGTATACACTCGCAGGACTTTTTGTTGCCCTCGGCGGTTTAATGTATTACGCCAATGTGAAGAACGGAAATCCGTCTGACGGGATGGGTAAAGAACTTGAAATCATCGCGGCAGTTGTCCTTGGAGGGGGAAGTCTCAGTGGCGGGCGCGGTTCGATACTGGGAACGCTTGTTGGGGCTTTGATCATTACCGCCATCCGAAGTGGGTGCGCCCAACTCTCAATTCCTAACACGTACACCCATATTATTATCGGCGGAATTATTATTGTTGCCGTCATCGTCGACCAATTGCGACACGGATCTCCAGAGTGGTTTTTTCGCATGTTGCCCGCGAAAAACAACGGAACTTAAGGCGATCGCCTCAGTTATTTTTCTTCTTGAGCGTCGACAAATATTCCACAAGATCGACCAATTCTTCAGTGGTCAATTCCTTATGTAGATCTGCCGGCATCAACGAAATCTGCAGTCGTTTTCGGGCGTCAATTTCATCCGATTTAATAATATGCTGGATGCCTTTTTCGTCCTTGATTTGGATTTCTGTGGCGGTTTCCCCGAGTAGCACTCCCGTGATGCTTCGTCCATCCGATTTTTGAATCATCCAGTTTTCATAGTTGTGGCTGATTCCAGCGGAGGGAAACAAGATAGACTCGTAGAGGGCAAGTTTGGATAGTTTATTGCCGATTTCTGAGAGATCGGGCCCCACTTCAATCCCTTTGCCATTGACGATGTGGCACTTCGCACAAGTTCCGGCCTGTTCGAAAATAATCTGGCCATTCGCGGTATTCCCCTTCCGTTTTTTTAACTGATCCATGGAAGGTAGCGACTGGCTGTTTTTGGTGGCTGCAATTGGGAATAGTTCATTCGCTTTTTGACGGATGTCATCCCATCGAGCGCCGTGGAGCGTGGCTTGAATTGCCGGAAGTGTTCCGGGGTCGATTTTCTCTTTTTTCGTAATCCAAGACAGAACTGTGCGGGCTCCCGATTGACTTTCCCCCATTTTCTTAATCGCATAATTTCGCAGTGACAAGTCGAAGAACCGTTGTTTTGCAATTCCATTGAGAATGACCCCTCCCTCATTCGTTCCTGAATTTGCCAACGCATCACAGAGGCTCTGTTGAGTTTCGGGCGGTGAATGGAGGATTAGATCTTTGACAAGTGTATCCTGCTTCTTTCCCAACAATAGTTTCATGGCATCCGCTGCCAACTGAGGATTAGAAGAATCCGCGCTAATCTTCAGAACATCTGAGTAAAATTGCTTGGCTGAAAAACGGTCGATGAGAGAAACAAATTCGGGCGTCCCGCGATTCTGTTCAATTAGTTGATTTAGCTTTTCTAATTGGCTCTCATTTAAGGATTTAAGCGTTAAGCGATTTGCTGACTCCATCAAAACAACCTTAGATTTTGCAGCTTCGTAGTCGCGATCACCAAAAGCAATTTCAGCGAGGATGTTTGCTTTGTCATCCGAAGTCAAAAAGTCGAGTGCCCGAAAATAACGGGCGGTTTGTTCGGCAGTCGTGGATGGGTGTTCGATTATTTTTCCCAGTGCTGCGACGGACGTCTTTCCGCGAGATCGCCACAAGATATCTTTCATTTCTTCGGAAGCCATTGGGTCTCCTGAGAAACTGGCTTGCCATTTGGCTAGGCAGGCATCCCAGTGATTGTCAGCGGCAATGCCGAGCGCCTCAAGAAACCACCGGTCTGGAGCGCGGTACATTGAAGCGATGGTTGCCCACATTTCGACGAGTTGTTCGGCTTCCTTGGGCTGGGGGTCGAGCATCCATTGACGCATCGCAATGAGAATCGCCCGCAGCAATGCCGGGTCAGCATTTTCGAGATCGATCTGGTCACGAATATCGGAATAAGATAGCTGATCCTGTAGCAAGACTGCCAAACGAATTGACGTGATTTGCAAGTCGATATTGGGATCGCTAAGCCCGGCTTGGATGTATTTGATTTTTTGCGTTTTAGGAATGTTTAGATTTCCTAAGGCCCATAAGGCACGGGCACGGTGTCGGGGATTGTCCTGACTCCATAAGGCTTCGAGTGCAGGAACCGATTGACTTCCGAATTCTTGAAGTGCCTTCCAGGCCAGGTAGCGAGTGGCCAGATTAGGGCTACCTAAGGCTTGAGCTGATGATGCAGGACTGGAGAAATCAACCGGAGGTGATTTGTAATTGCCCCCATCACCTTTGGTGGTGACACGGAACAATCGACCCCGCTGGACATCTTGCATCCGATGCCCCCCCACGCCGGGATCGTACCAGTCGGCAACAATTAAGGACCCATCGGGAGCAACACAAACATCGGAGGGCCGGAACCATTGGTTCTTTTGAGCCCCATCAATCATATTGACGACTGAAGCGGAGTAGCCTGCCCCCGAAACTTCGACTGGGTACGCTCGAACGATGTTCGGCCCTGCGTCACAGTGAATCATTTGGTTTTGGAAGATTTGAGGAAGTGAGTCACCTTCATAGACACAGATTCCTGTGGGAGATCCCGCGCCGGTAATCAGAAGGTTGGGAACGACGCCCGGGTCGTTTTGATACCAGTGTCGCGTCGGTACGTCCGGATGCATGCCTGTTCTTTGAGTTCGCCATCCGGCCCCGGTTTTTTGATCGGTGTAGCCATAATTCCCAAATGGCATCACGAAGTTAATTCGGGTTGCCCGGTTTCCGTCATCGTCGTTGTCGGATTGCCAGAGCGATCCAAAGGAGTCGATGCAAACTTCCCAGTTGTTACGGAAATTCCATGCGAGTGTTTCGAAATCCGAGCCGTCGAGATTGCAGCGAAAGATCATTCCTTGATTATAGGGGCGACTGTTTGCGATTACCGGATTGCCCGCTTTATCGATGATTTGTTTGCCATCTTTATCTTTAATTTGGCGGCCGTTATTACCAAAATTGAAATAAAGTTTCCCATCGGGACCGAACACAAACGCATGAATTCCATGGTCGTGTTGTTTTCCTCCGATACCGGTGAACAAAATTTCTTTGCGATCGGCTTTGGAATCACCATCGGAATCAATCAAGTAAAAAACAGCATCGTTGGCAGATACTAATACGCGATCCCCCAGCACACAAATTCCGTGGACTGAGTCGATGTCGCGGCCTTGGTAGAACACGGTTTGGGTGTCCGCTTTGGCGTCGCCATCGGTGTCTTCGAGGATCAGTATCCGATCACCTTCTTCGCGAGGTTTTGAGTCACCGTTTCGAAACTGTCGATAATTAATAACTTCGCAAACCCAAACACGCCCGAGGTGATCGATGTCAATGTTGGTTGGGTTTGCCATCATCGGTTCGGACGCGAACAGTTCGACGTCCAGTTCTGGGTGAATGTCGAATTGTTCGATGGCGTTTTGAGATTCGTGAACTTTGTCGGTTTGCCCAAAAGTGACGCTCAAGTATCCGAGCGTAATAAATAGGATTAACCCAAGGGAGAGTCCGCCGTTAGTAAATTGCGAACGGTAATTGAGAAGGCTTGGGTTCATGGAGGACCGATCAAGTAGTTAGGAGTAGTGTTGCTACTAAATTTTAACAAATTCAAACGGGGTATGTGCGCTTGATTTGAGGTTTGATGCTCAAGATCTCGCACCGGGACTTGATCTCAGGGAGGCAAGCACTCAAAGAATATTTACTTGTTTTTTTGGTAAAGCGGCAGCATTCGATGGCGAACTTCGAGCGAAAGCAGGTTCATGGTGGTGACGTAGAGTCGTCCACCGAACCCGCCCCATCGATCTGGAACGGGACGATAGGGGTTCCAGCTACCGGCTAAATCTCCAGACTTTTCTTGAGATCGAATGAGCAAAGGGCGAAGTAGATTATTCCATTGATTCCAGCGTTGCCCGTCGACATATTTCAGAACTTGCGTGGCATAGTACCAATAATAAGTATCTCTAATTTGGGGACTGGTGTCTCCGGGAAGTTGAGTTTGTAAGAGGTAATCCGCGCCGGCTAATAGCCGCGGATCGTTCTTGTCCCAGCCAGTATAGATTCGCATTAGCAAGCCGACCGAGGTCATTGAGGGCGTCGGCTTGCGGCCTTGAATTCGGGAAATGCCTTTCGAATTAATAGCAAATGGGTCGTACCGGTAAATCGATGGATTGTCAGGCGCCGCGGCAACCTCGAGCCAGTCGTCAATCGACAGGAAGGTTTCGGGATCTACGTCGAGCCCGGCCAGTCGACCGCTCTGAAGCGCCATCATCATCCAGCCCGAAACGGAGGTGTCGGACGTTAGGTTTCCGGGTTGATCGAAATATCGCCAACCTCCGCGACGCGGATCCTGGGTCGCCTGGATGTAGTCCAGAGCTTTTTGGGCGGGAATTTTTAACCGGTCGTCCTGCGTCATTCCGTAGGCTTCGGTCAAGGCGAGTGTGGCGATCCCATGGCTGTACAGGCGACAGGCATTGTTAGATTTCGTATTGCTGGGAACGTAAAGGCCGCCGTTTTCAGATTGGTTGTCGAGTAACCATTGAATGGCTCGATCGATTTGGCCGGCGTATTGAAATTCTCGATGGTTGAATCCTGCTCCTTGAAACGCAAGGATGGCGAGCCCTGTGGCGGCGGTGTCACTCTCGAGTTGCATTATTTTTTGGCTTGATCTGGAATCGAATCCACCGAGCGTCCAATTTCCTTGTTGCGTTTGGTAGCGGGCTAAGAATTCGAGTCCTAGCTGAATTGACGCTTCGGTCGTCGGTTCCCCGGCACCGGACATGCCTTTTGGCGCGCGATCCTGAAATGCTTCTTGAGCGAGAACCGCGTCGGGATTGAGAGCTGGCGTACCCCCCGCCGTTTTGCTTCGAAATCGAGTCTTGGGTGTTGGCTGTAGTTGTTGACTATCAGTCGCGGCGGGCCGTTCCATGATTCCCGCAGATTCAGCTGGACGGAGCCCGAGTCCGGCCGGACCTTCGGGTGCCTGGACTTCGAATGCGAGATTGGATGTGTCGGAATTTTCGGACCGTTTTATTTTCGCAATGGCATCGCCGTTGGCGTCGAGGTTGGTTTGAGATTCTTCGTTGCCAGGTTTTGAATTTGCCGAATCGAATTTGACAGTCGCGACGATGGTGGGCGCGAGCTTATTCGTGCGCGACCCGGAATTTGGTTTAGCCCGCGTTGATGATGCGACTGCCTTGTTCGCATTGGATGCTTTACTGGTGTTCTCGGTTTCGCTCGCACGCGCGAGGGCGGATGAGAGCGGGTTCATGGTCGCCGCGGGCGCTATTTTGGGTGTCCCGGGTTTAGCATTACTGCCCCCTCCGGAAACGCCAGCGGTTTGTTTTTTAACACTGGTATTTTGGGCATCAAGCGAAGCGTCGTTTTGCTGAGTTGCCGTTGGATTGATAGATTTTGATTTGGCGGTTCCCTTGCCTGCTCCCGCCACTGAGCGAATGATCGGTGCTTGGGCGAGTCGGGTTCGTTGGGTCCCCCGCTGGTTTTTCAGTTGCTCTTCTTCGTCGTCGTCTGGGCTGGCATCCTCTGTGTTTTGAGTTGCCCTTTCGCGCGAGTCAGACAATTGATTTGAAATATTTGTTTTTCCCGCGTCAGCAATTTCCCCGGGGGCGGTCGCTGCCCATTGCTCCTGACCAGACTTTGCATCTGTGCTGGATCGCGCACCCACGGTTAGTTCAGCGGAATTTTCAAGTGCCTCAGTCGAAGGGGTCGCAGCGGCCGGGCTGGCAGGGGCGGAAACGGCGGCAATGGTGTCCGCTACGAGCGTAGGCTGAAGGTTCGATCGTTGTTTTGATCGCCGCGTTGATTCAGGATTGAGTTCGGAAATTTCGGTTTGTCCGCCCCCTGACCGACGCTCCGTTTTTCGTTCTGAAACCACCTTGGTGGGACCCAAATCGATCATGCTGGTTCCCTTGGCTGCGGATTGATTGTCGCGAGATTTGGCAGAGGCAGCATCAATCGACGCGGCGGAGGATTCGGTGGTTTTTTCACCGATCGTTTTCCCCCCCGACAGTTTTGCGGGGGCCGCGGTGTCAGCCATCAATATATTCGTGGGCTGGGTGTTTTTCCCGGCAGACCGCCGCGTGGTTGATTTTTGAGACGACGTCAGGCTTGCGGGGCTATCCGCTCGACTGAGGCTTCGGGTTCTTTTTGCCGAATCGGAGGCTTGCGCTGCGGGACTGGTTTCCCCTCCATCAAATCGTTCCAAATTTTTCGTTTGCCCCGCTCCGGCAATGCCGGCCGAGTCGCGCGTGATCGATAGTGTTTTTGAATTCTGTTCCCGCGATTTTTGAGTCGACTCGGGAGATCGTGTTGGTTTTTCAATCGGCATGGTTGTCGAAGCGATAGTGGACTCAACGGAGGATCGTTTCGGGGTAGCAAGTTGCGATTTCGGTTCAGCAATCGTGGGCTGCACACTCGGACTGCTCTTTCGATTGACGGTCTTTGCTATTTGTGGTTGCCGACTGAGCGCAGGAGAAGGCTGTTGGTTGAGCGACGGACGCGCCGCGCGATTTTGCGTGGGCCGGCGGGTCAATTGGGCAGCCGCTTGAGAGGGTTGGTTGGCAGCTGGTTGTACGGCGGTTGCGGATTCTGTTTTTTGGGGGGTTGGAGAGGGTTTGGTGAAAATTGGAATTCGGGGGTCGCTCCTTTTTACGTTGGCGTTGGACGTCGATGCGGTGGCCTTCGGTTGACTTAAGGATTGGGGAGATCGCTTAGTTTGGGCACGGCTAACCGATGGTGCGACAGGAGAAATTTGGGTTTCAGAGAGCGTGTTTTGCAATTTGGATTGTAGCCGCTGCGGTGTCGAATTCTCGGGTTGACGTTCGGTCGCGTTGGCGAGTGCCGTGTCGTTCGTTGTTTGTAAATTGGGGCTCGCCGGCTGGGTGACGGTTTGTTTTTCGAGCGTCGATTTCCCCGAGACGGTGGGCTGAGCGGTCGAAGGTTTTTCGGGTTTCGTTTGGCGTTTCAATTGTGACAATTCCGGGCTTTGTCGCGGAACCGTTTGAGATTCAGTTTTTTGAGGTGTGATCTGAGGGCTCACCTCAGGTTTGTTTTCTACGACCGGAACGGGCTGGACTTCGGTAATCGTCGTAGTTTTAATTTGTCGTTTTGTCTCGACCGTCGGTTCGGGGGTTTCGCGCGCGTTGGTTTCTTGAAAAATAAACGCAGCCTTTCGGTCGCTGATTTCGATGGTCCGCACGGGTCGCTGAGCAATCTTTTTGGATGGTTGCTCGATGCGATTTTCAAAAATATTTGTCAAGGCAGCGGTGAAAATCACCAGTATGTGTAATGCGAGACTGGCAATAATTGCGAGCTGAAGTGAGCGGCGGACTCGATAATTTTTAATGCTAAACAAGAAAAACAAGGCCATCACGGCAAACACCGGCAGCCCCATTAAGGCCGCCCACATCCACGGGCCGCGGAAGATCGTGGCGACAGCGCCCGAAGCGATTCCAACCAGCACCGTCAACGCAACCAGGATCGGCCAGAATTGCTGGTCGAAGGATGGCTGCCGTTGAGGCGTGATTTTTTGGATCGTTCGTCGCTTCACGGACGTTGCTCTCGGGTGAGGTACAGGGGATGGAAAAGTTTAAAATTCAACAGTGTTAATTTTCGTCGATTGTTGCAGTGAAATCATGAATGCCGACTTTCTTACAAATTCCGATTGCAATGGCGACCGGCTCCCAGTCAGATTTTCGATCGGCGCGAATGACAACCGTTTGAGTCAGCGGGTTGTTCGATTTCGCCCGGCTGAGAATTTGCTCAACTTGCTCTGGCTGCCGGAAGGCCCCGTCGATGTAATAGCGTCCTTGTTCGTCAATGTTAATCACCATTTCAGCAGGCTGAGCGGAGGCCGGAAGTGCTTCCGAAACGCTCGGTAGATTCAAATCGAGTTCGCGTTCTTCTTCTGAAAATCGCGACGACACCAGAAAGAAAATTAACAATAAAAAGACAACATCGATCAATGGCGTGATGCTGAGTGAGCCGATCGCGGAGGTACGTTTAATTGTTACTGCCATGGGAACTGCCGGTTATTATTACTTAGTGGCGATCGGACGCGTCTGGATCTTCAGGTAGCTAGTTGAGTCATTGCGTCTTTTTTTCAGTGCCGGAAACAGGGGTTGGGACAGACTCGTCGAATCCCTGAGTAAATCTAACCTGCCCCTCATACCGTTCGAATTGAGGCAGAAGATTGTAGACCATTTCTTCAATTTGATTCATTAATTGGATGATTCGATTTTCAAAATAGTGGGAGAGGATCGCGGCGGGGATGGCAATCACAAGTCCGACCATGGTGGTGACGAGGGCAACATAAATTCCGTTTGCGAGTGCGACTCCTCGGTTTTGCCCCGCGTTGAGTTCGGCTAATTGGGTCGTGTCGTAAAATGCTTGAGTGATTCCCCAGACCGTGCCCAACAGTCCAATTAAGGGCGCGATCGCCGCGGCGAGTGCCAGCCAGGATGTCATTTGGCTTAATCGCGTTGCTTCTCTTTGGCTTGACTCAGAAACTGCATTTTCCATTTCCATTTGCGGTCGACCGACTTTCACCAGCATCGAGCGAATGACATAAGAAGCGGAGGAAGGGTATCGTTGACAGGCTTGGTAAACGCCGCGCGGGTCGAGTCCGTTGGGCGATCGGCTCAATTCGGAAATCTGATCGATCAAGGCCGGCGGAAATATTTTCTCACGACGGAGCGCTAGGAATCGCTCGATCGAAATAGTGACGACACCGAGAGAGAGCACCAGCAGCGGCAGCATGAACCAGCCGCCCTGGGTGAGCAGTGATAAGAAATTGATCCCGGTCTTCGCACTGGGTTGCGGCTCTGCGACCGCTGGGGGATCCGCTTGCGGAGGCACGAACTCCGGTCTGGCGGGGGCAGATGAAATCGTCGTTCCCAACGCGGAATGGGTTGGAGCAACTCTCGGAATTAGCAGGCACAGCAGAATTCCAATCACGAAGGCATAGATCCATCGTTGATTCAGTCGACAAAAGCGAGTCATAAGATCTCCGGGGGTGGTGAAACCTGCAGCAGATGGTGATTTAAAAAAATGCCTGCGTGGCGGTGTGAGGGTCTTACTGGAAGTTCATTTTTTTTAATTGTTCCAGTTGCCGACGTGCTTCTGGCACAAGTTTGTCGTCACTGTAGTTTTTCAGCAGATACTCGAATTGTTTGATCGCAGCGGTGGCCAATGCTTGTTTCTGCGGTTGGGGAGCGTTTTTGATTTGCACAAATGAGCAACGGGCAGCTTCGTAGATGGCATAGGCCTGCCATGGCCGAACCTCGGATTCTGCTTGGAGTCCTCCAAAGCCAAAGTAGACTTTTTTGAATTCTTTGATTGCGTCGTCGAATTGTTTGTTTCCAAAGCGAGAATCGCCAATCATGCACCTCGCCCGAGCGCCCGTTTTCCCTTCGCTTTTTGCCGCGAGGCTGAAGTAGTTGAGTGCCTTTTCAGAGTTTCTTAATCCGCTGTAGGCCATGCCTAATTCCAGCATGGCGTCTTCCCGCATTGGAAGGCCAGCGGGTGATGTTTTGGGATCAATGTTCTCGAACGGTTGGACTAACGTAATCGTTTCTTGATGCTGCTTAATCTGATTGGCACTTTGGGCAGCATGAATTCGCGCCAGCCATTGAATTTTAGGCTCGGTCAAAGTTGATTGTGCGACAGCCGGCAAGGCAATTTTGTAGGCTTGCAGAGCGGCCTCATAATCCTTCATTCGATAAAGCGATTCAGCCATCATGAATAATCCGTCGGCAACCAAGTCGCCCTCAGGGAATCGCTTGACTTGATTAGAAAACTGATCGCCTGCTTCTTTAAATTGATCTTGTTTGTAATGAGACCAGGCTAATTTGTAGGCCGCCTTTTCCAGAATCTCGTTCTCTATTTTGGACTGGAGGCACAGCTGATAGGCAGTGATCGCGTCCCCATATTTTTTTTGATTGTAGAAATCAGATCCGATATGAAAATTAGATTCGGGAGCCAGCGGGCTCGTGGGAAACTGGGAGGCGAGTGTGCGAAAGTTTTCCATCGCACGCGTTTCTTTATCGCTCGAGCGAAGCCCCCAGGCCAGTTCGTATAGGTAGCGGTCCATTTGCTTCGAGGTGTCAAATTCATTGATGAGGCCTTGGAAAGTCTCGGTGACATTGCTCCATTGCTGGGCATCGATTTGTGCAAGACCCAAATCGTATAACGCGCTTTCTTTACGAGCGGCTGGAGGTTCTGAAGCGAGGAATTCTTTGAGATCGGAGATGGCGGCCTGAGGATCGCCTAGTTCCCGTCTTGCATTGGCGCGACCCGTCCGGGCAAGTGTTGCGAGGTCGTTTTCAGGAAATTGAGTAATTAATTCGGTAAATGTTTTTTCGGCCGCTTGATGTCGATCGATTTGAAGTTGGCAATAGGCAGCGTTGTAAAGCGAAAAGGGCGTAAATTTTGTTGGGGTTTCTGTGTTGTTGATTAGCTGGAAATGCTCGAGCGCACTTTCATATTTTTCTTGCTCATAATCGGATTCGCCAAGTCGATAGTGGAGCTCTGTGGTGAGTGGTGAGCTGGCATGATCTTTCAAAAAAGTCTCTGCGGTTGCGTTGGCTTCTTTCTTCTTTTTTTGGGCAAGCTGAGATCGACAGAGCGTGAGAAGGGTCTCGGCAGTTCGCTTCCATTGCTTGTTATTTGCAAAAGAACTTGCCAGAGATTTTTCAGCGCTCGCGAATTGTTCCAGTTTGAATTGGCTCGATCCGATCCAGAACTCGATCTCCGAAAGTTCGCTGGCGGCGAGCCCTTCGGTTGTCTGGAGCGGCTGTAGTTTTGAAATGACAGTCGGATAATTTTGACTGATGTAATCCGCTACCGCCGATCGAATTGTCCAACGCGACGCATTCGCATTCGATTTGAATTGCGTGATCAATTGGTCGTATGTGTTTCTCGCCTCGACGGGTTGGTCGTTCAACAACTGAGCCTCTGCTTTAATCTCAACAGTATCGACCAATAAATCGTTTTCGGGATACTTGGATTCAAAGTCAATTGCCGTTTTGATCGCTGTCGCAAAATCGCCGGTATCAAGCGAAGTGAATGCTGAGCTGTGCAGGGCCAGCGGCGCTAAATCACTGTCCTGATAAGACTTTGCAATGTTGTTAAATAACGCAACGGAAGACTTTCGTTTGTCGGGGATTGCGAAAACTGCATCGGCCTGGTCCATCAGAAGATTGATCCAGCCGACTGGTTTTTCTTTTGAGGACTTCAGTTTGTTAATCTGTTTTTTGGCAACGTCGAGGGCTTTATTTGGTTGGTTGGATTCAAGATAGATCTCCGCCAGCCAATGCGCCGCGAGGGTTCCATTGACGGGGTCAAGCTTGACGGCCTGCTCTAAGAGTGGAATTGCTTTTTTCGGTTGTTTCGAATCGAGATAGTTACGCCCGGCGTTGGCGAAGGCTTCATTGGCCAAGGGTGATTCGGGGGTCTTTGCGATTTCCTCAAACAAAATCGCTGCGCGTTGGTAATTTTTTAACTCGCGTGAACAAACGGCAAGTTCGTATTTGGCCTCGTTCATGATGAGGTCGGATGGCATGTCAGCGGCCGCATACTCTCGCCCAATGATCGATTCAAGAATAGATTCCGCTTCCTTTAATTTTTCGGTGGCGGATTGCTGATCCTCCCGGCTAGAGTCCTGCTGGGCCAGTTTGACCAGATTGGATGCGGTTCGCGATTGAATTTCAATTAACAGGGGACTGCTTTGGGCGGTCGCGACCTTACCTGCTTTTTGAAAAAACTCAGACGCCTGATCGAATTGACTCAATTGTTCATGCAGGTCAGCGATGGCGAAGAGGGACTCGAGTTTAAACGCGGGCTGTGGAAGTTCTAAGATTTCGGCGTAAGCCGCAAGCGCCTTCTCGCGTTTCCCAAGGGCTTCGAGAGCGTTGCCTTGAAAGAAAAAGGCTTGGTCGGCGTTTTCGAATTTAGGGGTTTCTTTGAGTAGGTCAGAAAATGTCTTGACCGCGTCACTTAAAAGTTGGACTGATTCTTTCGACGGGGAATCACCGGCTAATTTCTGGCCTGCTTGAAACTGAGTAAACCCGAGATAGAGCATGGCCAGAGGTTTTTTTGTGGTTTCGGCATCGGTTAGTTTTTGGAGTGACGCCTGAAATTGAGGGATCGCCTGAGTAGGTTGCTCAAGTTTCAAATAACAAACACCGGCGTTGTAATGCGCTTTGCCGATAAGTTTCGAGGTCGGGTATTTTTCAATCAGTGTTTCCCATTGTTCCGCGGCGAAACCGTAGTCTTCACCGTTTTGCGCGGCGGATGCCGTCTGCGCTATTTTCATGGCGGCGGGCTCGTCTTGAACCGGCAGGGCGTTAGAAACGCGCAGCGGGATGAGCAATCCACCCATCAAGGCGACGATGAATAGGAGGACACGCAATGGACGCATCGAAAAACTGAGTTGCCAGGGCATGCTGATTGAGATGGAGTGTTCTTTATTCATGGATTTGTTTTCGTTGGCGATCCGCAATTATGTCGTTCCTAATATCAGAATGATATGAAACGGAAACGAAAATAACGTTTGCAAAATTTTACCGTCGTTGAGTCATTTTAAAATTCGATTCGTTCTTGAGCCCAGTTCCCTTCCACGATCCATGTCGGATGGAAAGTTGAACTGGCCAATTCAGAACGACGTTAGCATTCCATTTTTGACATCAAATGCGCCGGAGGCAAATTGTTATCAAGATACCAGCCTCAAAGGTGGTCATTGGTTGTTTGATTTTAGTGTAAACCGAATCGACGACATTATCTTTTAAACCCGCGCCTTCAGGCAGTCGGGTCGCTAGAAAACAAACTGTCTTGGCCGGTTTTGCCAAAATTCAGTCCGTTTGAAAGAGTTTCTGGAGATTGGGCTCGCGCGCGGCGGCGGTGATCAAGGTGGGAGATTGCCGGATATACGGGGTAAAACAGGAGCCGTACGATCCTAAAAAGAGGGGCTTTTGTGATTTACGTCCTGAAAAAAGCCGATCCACCCCAAGTGAGGCGTAAAATAACGTGTACAAAGTCCCTGATTCTTGTAAGATTAGGTAATCTTATCCCAACTCATAACCTGATGGATCTTGCCGGCCATTTATCCCACCCGGTCCCGCAATTTTCATAATGGAGTGCTTTTCTTGTCAATTAAGAGCACGCTATAACCTGCCAAGGAGAATCTTATGCCGTCAATTCAGTCTCAACACCGCCCATTCTCTCGACGTGGTTTGACTTTGATCGAGATCATGATCGCCTTGACTATGACCTTGATTGTTCTCGGGGCAATGATGCAGGCCTTTCAATACGCCAGCGGGCAAATGCAATTGGGGCGGGCAACGATGGAGCTAGCCAATCGGTTGCGATCGGCAGAAGAGTTGCTGAGAAGTGACTTGAGCCATCTGACGGTGGAACCGCGACCCTACACCGAGACGACCAATCCCAATGGTTATTTTGAAATTGTCGACGGAGCGATGCGGGACAAGACTAACGCCGCGGGAATCAACAGTTACCTCGGCGATGTTGATGACGTCATTGCGATGACCGTTCGCAGCGATGGACAGTTTTTTCGCGGACGTCATATTCCAGACAATACTACTAGCTCCAAAATTATTGAGTCATCGATTGCGGAGGTGATATGGTACACGACGTTTGTGGATCGAAATTCGGATCAGTTAATTGAATTGACCGAGAGCGTAAAAGTTCATCGCCGCGTTCTATTAATCCGACCGGATATGGGACCGTGGGAAGACCTCACCTCTGCTGAGGTAACTTTTCTGATGCAGAACAACGACATTTCATGCCGCATTGTCCAAGACGGAAATAATGATAGCTATGATGTCTATTCGAATAGCCTTGACGATTTGGCACTCAGGAAAAATCGTTTCTGTCATCAGTGGTACAAATACGACGATGCCAATCCAAGCATTGATGCCAATTGGCCAAATTTCCTCGATAGGTCTTTGATTAGTACTTTCAAGCCAGTGGAGGGAAATGACATTGTTCTCACGGATGTGGCGAGCTTTGATGTGCGAGTCTATTCGCCCGATGTCAGTCTTATTCTGGATGCCGAAATACCCGTCGCTCCAACGGACCCTGGTTTTTCTGAAGTACCCGCGACGCAAATTTCTGCGGGTGATTTTGTTGATCTTGTATCAGGGGATTTCCTCAGGTCAAACACTCGATTTGCGTCTCCTCAATGGCCAACTGCGGAGCCATTCTATGACACTTGGACGCCAGTCTACGAGAGCGATGGTTTTGATCAGAATGAGGATGGCTTAATCGACGAAGGAACTAACGGCTTGGACAATGGCGGTCCGCTCGCCCCGGATGATGATTCGGAACGCGAAACACGCCCGCCTTATCCGTATCCGATTCGTGGTGTCAAGGTGAGTCTTCGCTTGATTGAGAAAACAACGAATCAGGTTTACCAATCGTCGGTGACTCATTCTTATGTGCCGGAATAAGCCTTATTGAACCGTTGGTAACTAGGCATTGCCGCGTTGCCGATCCGCGAGGCTGATTTTTTACTTTATCAAAAATGGGTCGGTTGTCGGATTGAATTGTCTGATGGAAAACTCTCTTGACTGACTTTCACACCATTCGACTTCACGGGCCCTGGACGGCGAGAACCGTGGAGCCTCAAGGGCAAAGCGGAGATTACCCCTCGGAATGTCGTCTCCACATTCCCTCGGATTGGGGTGATTGGCTCGGACACTCATTCCGTGGTCGCGTCGAATACCGTCGCCGATTCGGATTGCCGACACAGTTGGACCCTGATCAAGCAGTCTGGCTTGTTTTCGAAGCAGTGGATTTTGAAGCTTCGATTTCTCTCAATGATATAGAACTGGGGACAATGCGGTTGGGCGATGACCCTTTTCGCGTCGAAATTGGGAATCGAATGCAGAAATCAAACCATCTAAAAGTCGTGATTGATCTACCCGCTGAGGCAGATCGCGGCGTTCGAAGTACAGAGCCCGGTGGCTTGATTGGCTCGGTAAGATTGGAAATTGCAACGACTTCGTAAACCGCCGGAAGCCTCTCTTTTTTAGACGCTGCCATTTAGTTGAGGAGTGTTTCAAGGGCTGTTTGGTAAAATTTCCCGATTGAGGCGTGGTGTCTGGTTGTAGGGGCGGATTGCCGGTTTTAACGTCTTTTACGGCGATTTTTTATGATTGCAGCGTAGATCCGTTGCCAAATTTTCGATGACTTCAAAAGTTGTCCACATCCAAACGAAAGGCGATCTTTCGTTTTGCCGCCGAATTGCCCCGAAGCAACTTCCATCGCCATTGCTTCATGGTTTTTACTTTGAAACATGTGAATTTTACGATGACCGGTTCTGACTCAAACCAGCGACTCGAATACGTTTTGTTAACGCTTTATCGTTACAAAATTGTCTGGATTGCTCCCGTGATTCTGGGGGCTGTTCTGGCGTTGTGTTATGCGACGATGCTAAGTCCGCAAATTTGGTCCGCTCGGCAATCCATGATTCTTCGGGATGACTTGCTTGGACAGCCTTACAAGCCAGGGCGTTTTGATTCGATTGAGTCCATGAAATCCGCGCAAGAGACGATTCTTGAAATCGCTCGTCAGCCGCAGGTTATCCGCAATGCCATGGTTCAAATGGGGCCTCCGGCAAACCTTAAAAGCAAGACGGCAATCGCCGATTGGCCTAGTGAAGAGACGATCGAAGACATGCAGGAGGCTGTTTTAATTCACGCGCCCAACGGTGCGGAATTTGGAAAAACAGAAGTCATTGTTCTCGCCGTCAAGCAAACGACCCCGGAGCGGTCACTGAAGTTCATCGAGTTGCTGCTTGCCGAGATCATCGCCAAAGTCGATGAAGTGCGTTCGATGCGTTTGCAGAGTATGGAGGTTGAATTAACGAGGGTACGTGATGCCGCGATGGCGGAACTTAATAAATCCAAAGATAAGCTCACCAGAATGGATAAGGTGTTAGGGTCAGATATCGCCACGATGAACGCACTGAGCGATCCCCAAACTAGCGACAACTCGATTAAGCGTGACATTTCGCAGATTCGAATCGAGAAACGCGAGGCAGCGCTTCAGTTAGAAAAGCGAAGTGCGCTGTTGGTCCAATTGAAAGAGGCAAAAGCAAAGCCTGATCGCATTCTTGGTCTTGCAGCGGAAATGATCAGAATATTGCCAGCTCTCGATGATCTAAAAAAAGAAATGATTGCAAGGCAAGCTGAGTTCGCTGTGACGACGGGGGTTTATCAACCGGGCCATCCCAAGTACGAACGATCAAAGAGCGTTATCGCCGCGATGCAGCAACAAATCTATCTCGAACTAGACCTTTGCATCGCTGCGATGGAGAATGAAGTAAAGGATGCGAAGGCGCGTTGGTCGAGGCTGGAAACGGAAATGAATTCTCTTGATCAGCGGCTTGCAAGATTAAGTGCAAATCGAACCGAATTATTGACACTTGTCGCTGAATTGAACGAGCGAACGGAAATAGCCAACCGGGCACAGTCTAATCTCGCGGAGATCAAGAGTTTGGCGGACGCGGGTGTCTCCAACCTCATTGCCCGCGTGGACGTACCTCAGGTTTCCACCAGGCCAGACGGTCCGGGCAAAAAGGTTCAAATTCTAGCCGGCGGTTTTGCTGGATTAATGATTGGCCTTGGGCTAGTTCTCCTGATTGCGCCTCCGATGAATCCTGATCAATACAGCTTCGATCACGGCCCTGAGGACGGCGGCCCGAGCCCTGGGAGTCCTGAAGATCGTAATCCACAATCGACGATCGAAAATCCCTCGCATTATTCTCCGCTGCTTCCCACCGCCACAGGCGCGGTGCCGGGTTATGGAAGCTATGGAGTAGCGCCATCGACTCCCTCCGTTGCAGATTTGCTGGCCGCTTCAAAGGAAGTCTTGCCCCCGCCGGTCAGTGCCCCTCAGGCGAGTGCGGCCTTGCCCCGCGAAGTCAAAATTCGCCCGTCCAAGGATGGGCAACGGAAGCGTCGATTTGTTGTTCGCCCGGATAGCCAATCGACTCCGCCTATTGAACCGGAAACGCTTCAACAAACTAGCAGCGATCACCAAGACGTAGAGCAAACGTCGAGTGAAACACGTCTGGAAGAGTTTGTCGATCCTCGCAGTTTCCCTCGCAAGCAAGCCAGTCGCCCATCGTCCCTGCCAAGTGATTTGGGCGCCCAGGACCCTTCCCCGCTTATGCGGCGCAGTCCAAGCGTGCGGGCGGTTGATCTTGCCAAAACAGCGGCAAGTGAAGACGCGGCGTTCCAGCGAACACAACCGAAGAATCCGGAAGCAACTGACGATTCGGTTAACTCAGGGGCCAACAACGAGGCGATAGATATTCCCGAGCAAATTCGTAAGCTCAGTAATTCGATTGCAAAGTACGCGAATCCCAATCCGATGGATTCGATTCGAGACGAGAGCGGACGTTAAACGTGATTTCAGCCTTGGTGAGATGTTGGCAAATCGGTTTGTTTTTCGGACACTTAATAAGCGTTTTGTTTTGAAAAGACGACGGTGAAGGTTTGAAGGATGATTTTCAAATCGAGCCAAATCGACCATTCTCGAATATATTGGTGGTCGAAAAGGACGCGCTTTTCCATCTTGTCGAGAGTTTCGGTTTCTCCGCGACATCCATTCACTTGGGCTAACCCGGTGATGCCCGGTTTGACTTTATGGCGAAGCATGTAGCCTTCGATTTGGCTGCGATAAAACTCGTTATGAGCGTTGGCATGCGGCCTTGGGCCGACGAGTGACATTTTTCCAGAAATGACATTGAAAATTTGTGGCAGCTCATCGAGAGACGTTCTTCTCAAAAATCCACCGATGGGGGTGAACCGCTGGTCATTTTTGGTTGCCTGAACGACTTTGTCACCATCTTCCAAGACATTCATGCTCCGGAATTTCAAAACGAGAATCTCTTTTCCGTCGAGACCGTATCGTTTTTGCCGGAATAGAATCGGCCCTCGCGAGGTTAATTTCACTGCCGCGGCTATGCCGAGCATCGGAAGAGAAAGCGCCATTATTCCAAGCGTGCCGAGTGCAATATCTACTCCGCGTTTCATTATACCATCGACCCCGTATAACGGGTTTTCGGATACGCTAACAACGGGTAACCCCTGAATATCTGTCCAGCGTGAATTGAGCATCTGAAAGACAAATAAATCGGGAACGATATACACGGAAGCGGTCGTGTCAGCGAGCGCTTGGATGAGGCTTCGGATTCGTTTTTCGGCCCGCATCGGGAGCGAAATGAAGACGACCTGAACGGCGCCTGATTTTGCACTTTCCACGAGAGTATCAATTTTCCCCAGCTTGACTGAAATGTCTTGAGGAAGATCGCCCGTTCTTTCTTCGGGGCGATCATCGTAGTAGCCTAAAAAACGCAGTCCGAGATCCGGTGCCGTATTGATGTTACGGACGAGGTGGATTCCCAGGTCGTTGATGCCTACCACGGCATAGCCTCGAGAATGAATTCCTTTTGCATGGGACCAATAGCAGTACCATCGGTATAAAATTCTTGTGGCGAGTGAAATGATAGCCGTAAAGCTGAACCAGAGGATGACGTGGCGGGCGGAGAGTTCGGTCGAGTACAGGCTAAAATGTCCCAGAGACGAGAGTAGCATCAAAGCAATCACCAAAGCGATGACGCAGCACACGGCTTCTCGTTCAAATCGAATGCCGCGCCAATTTCGGTACAGCCCGGAAATTTCAGCAGAGATGTTAAACACGCCGATGGCGACCAAGCCGATGACGATGGTGGATTGGCTGTTTGCCGCGGGGATCCATATGATCAGCATCATCAAACCGGTAATGATTGCGGCCGCATCGATTAATTTCATTGTTAATCGCGGCCAAGAATCGTGTTGAATGATTCGCTGCTTGTGGCTCGGCTGGGTCATAAAACGAAGTTAGAATAAGGGGCAACTTTGATGCGCTCACCAACGGGTGGAGAGCAATTAATCCCAGTGGGACCGTTGTGGAAATGTAGGTTGCCAATTGGGAGTTGGTTTCTGATTTGCAGATTGAAATCAAATACCAATTTAAAAAGATCCGTTCGTAAGGTTTAAGCTCGTACGTGGGATCGGCAGGAACATCAATGTTGGTTTTTGCAGCGCGAAGCTGCCGTAAGCGCGTTTGACATTTGATGCAAAAAAGCATCATTTTCAATGAATTTCCGCTCAGCAAGGTTGGTTTACCGCGTGGCGAGAAGGCCGTAGGCGTGAGTCAATTCGAATAGACAGCTTGGGATCGGGGCAGAAATTACTGATATTTCTTGATCACGACCGAACTCGCCTGGCCTTGCGGTGTCACATTGAGATTGATGAAAGAATCACCTGCTTCGACGTCGTCGGTTTGCACCGCATTGATTGGGCACCGTTCATCGAGGTCATCGCAATTGATAATTGGGAAAAGTGGCCCCTTCTGAAGCGCCATCAGGCTCGCCGCAATTTCGACAATTCCAGAGCCACCGCCGAGATTGCCCATGTAACTTTTTGCAGCGGTGACTGCGGTGTCATTCATGACTTCCGCAATGGCCAGCGATTCCTGAAGGTCACATTCAAGCGACCCGAGTCCGTGGGCGTGGACATGCCCAATGTCGGATGCCTCCAGCCCGGAGGTTTCGAGGCCACCGAGAAGGACATTTTTCAGGGCTTTCTGGTAATTCGCCGCTCCGTTTTTATCCGCGACACAAGAAGAGCCGTAGCCTACGATTTCGCCAAGAATGTTCGCGCCCCGTTTTTCGGCGGAAGAGAGTTCCTCGAGAATTAAGACGCCAGCGCCTTCTCCCAGTGCCATGCCCGTTCGATTTTTGTCGAAGGGTCGACATGCTTTGGTTGGGTCTCCACCGGCTGATTCGGTGTGTCGGTCGGCGAGTTGTTCTTGGAGGGCGATATGAACGGTTCGAAGTGGGTGAATCCGAGAACCGGTTGAACCGGCAACCATGAAATCTGCGGTGCCACGTTTGATGATGGTGGTCGCTTCAGCAATCGCTAAATTAGCGGAGGCTTCGCGAACGGTAATTGAATTACTGGGGCCGCGAAGGTCGTTATAAATGGCGACGTGACTGGCCGGCATGTTTGGTAAATATTTGAGCAACCACAGTGGCTCGACCTTGGTTAGGCCATGCTCTGCCCATTTTTCAAAATGGAATTTTTCATCTGCATCTAAGCAGGCGCGAATGCCTTCGACGAAATCGAGAGGAGAAGTGATAATGTAATCGCTTCCAAAGAGTGTCCCGATTCGACTGGGATCGATGCTTCCTGATTCAAGTCCGGAATCGGTCAGCGCCAATTGCGCTGCGGCGGTTCCCAGTTGAATTTCCCGGCACATAAGTCGCAGCCCTTTTTTGATGCTCCGCTGCAACTTTTTTTCCAAGGGGCCAAAGCTATCGATGCTGCCCGTGAAGTCTGTGCACTCGCCCCCGAAGTCGGAGGGGAAGTGCTCTGTGGGTAAATTAGATAACAAGCGGACACCGCTCTTATGCTGACTGAGCGAATCCCAAAGATCGGTGGATGAACTGCCGATAGGGCTGATCAAACCCATTCCTGTGATGACGACGCGGCGATCTGATTGGGTCATGGAATGAAAAACTTTGGGCGAAAGTTTCTAAAATAAGGGATGAAAATGTTGCGCCTCGAACCAAGAGCCGCAGTGAAATTTAATCGGGATGGATAACAAGCGGTTCACTTGGGCCGAGTTTTCCTAACTCTATTTTAAGCTTCTCGACGTGGTCGTCGAGGTGACGTTAGGTAATTAAGCCAGAGCGAGCAGAAGTTCCCGCCAACTCCCTCTCGGGCGAATCCCCGGTTCAGGGTAACTTGAGAGGAGCCGTCGATTTATTTGCTGTTTGAGGAATGGTGGCGCTCTGTGCTGGCCCACGATACTCAATAAAGAGCAGTGCTTCGGCTTGATTTGATTTTTGGGGGAGTCCGGGAATCCGGAGGCCGATCCCATCTTTTTCTGGCTCGGGCGAAGCGACCACGCCGCAGCTGAGCATGAGCACTTGGTCATTGCGCCAGCGGAATCGCTCGTGCAGTCTCCAGCTAACGAGCTGGGGGATTTGCAACGTGACTTCTTGCTTTGTGCCATTGCCCACCGGTACATCTACTTTCACTTTTGTCAGTTTTTCGACCTGATCGACATCGCATTTGATAACCGCTTCAATGGTTGAATTGTCCATCGAAGAAAGGCAGCTCAATTCCAAGCGATATCCTTCATTGATACGGGTCATCTGAGGTTGGAAGGCAGGTATCTGGTTGGGGACCCATTTCAAGTTCCGAATGAAATTGACGGGGTTTATTTTCTCAACGACCATCGTCTGACCATCATGGTTGCTGAGTCGTGCCGAGTTGTGCTTTCTGATTTCTGGACGCTGCGATAGTGAGTTAATCAAAATCGCTGCATTTTCTTTCGATAGAATCCAAGCTTCGGCGCCCGGAGTTGCAACATCGATTGGCTGCAAAACGGTGTAGAAGTCAGATCGCCAATTCGGTTTCTCAATCGTCATCATATGAAGATCGACATTTTGAACCTGCCCCCGGGTTCGATTGAATCGTTCAACGATGTTCTTGACGACCTTTTGAATTTCTGGGGTGTGGTAAACGTGTAGTTTTTCTTTGTCGGCATTCAAGATTCCCAGCGGGCGGTAGAACCACATTTCGGTTCCGGTTTCCCGCAGAATCCAATCGACGATTGATCGTTCCGGTTGCTTATTATTAGTGATCTGTGATGTATAAGGTGTGATGTCATATTCCTGCCAAATTTGCCCGGCTTCACTTGGTAAGTCATTAGGAGCCCTCATAAAGCCGGTTGCTGCGGCGCTGGCGGGTGCGATCGTCGAGGTGTTTGCGGCAGTTGTTGGTTTTGAAATCCCAAAAGAGTTCGGTGTTTGAATTGCCGCCGGAAACGAGGCCGTATTGGGGGGTGTGGTTGGTTGAGCTGCAAACGCCGCTACCGATACGCCCGTCGGGGAATTCAAATCGGATTCCAGATTGGCCGGTGCTACAAATGATGAAACCCTTGGCTTGGCAGGATTTTTTTGCGGTGATGTTGCGGCGGAGGGCGAGGAAGTCGCCGGCGCTCCTAGTAAGTTTTGCAACTGACTGCTTGGCAACTGA
>JAPKBL010000050.1 GCA_028823415.1 Mariniblastus sp. | reverse complement strand
CCGACCGAGTCGGAAGCGATATCGACAACGATGTGCAACGCCTTGAATTTCCGAAATTTTTGAGAATTCCCCAAGAATTTGAGGCGGCTGCCGAATAGAGGGCGAAACTAAAACCAATTTCAAGCATTCCCCGTAAACCCGCTTAATCGTAAAAATCCGCGATAACACCGGCATTGGGAGCGCGGATACTCAACAAATCAGAGATTTTCGACGTTTGAGATTTTCCACGTTTAGCGTGACCTACTTTTTTCAGTCTCCTTACGGGCAGATTTTGACGCACGCGGTACGCTATAAGCTGTCGCGGCACTCGAATTTTCCAACTGAGGCCGTAATCGAAACGATTACAAACGGATAAATAAAACAATGATCGATTTTTTTCGCGAAAGCGTAAACTACGTCAATTTACCGGTCACAACATTAATGATCATGACACTCCTGTATTGGGTAATGGTCATGATCGGCGTGTTTGGTTTTGATTCGTTCGATTTGGATTTGGATGCCAGTCCGGACGTTGACCTGGATATCGGTGCTGATTTCGGCATCGATGCCAACACGGGTCTGGACGCGGCACCCGGCACCGCCTTGGGAAGTGGCAGTAGTGCGACTGGAAACGACGGTTTTTTTCGCACGGTCTTTAATTTCTTTTATCTGGGAGAAGTTCCAATTGTAATCATTGGAACGTTTTTCGTATTGTTTTTTTGGATCGCAACATTTCTTTCGAACCATTTTTTCAATATGAATGAGTCATTTTTGAGGTCGATGTTGTGGCTTTCTCCCAACCTCGTAATTAGTCTAGCTTTAACTCGAATCAGTATGATTCCATTTGCAATCGTGTTTAGAAAACCGCCACCGGAAAATATTAGACGGGCAGAGATGTACGGCCTCATCGGTCTCATCACTACCTCCGAAGTGACCGAACAATTTGGGCAGATGGAAATTAAATTAGAAAACGAACCCGAGATGAGAATCAACGTGCGCACCAACCCAGGAGAGATTCTCGGCAAAGGTGACGCAGCAAAAATCGTCTCTTTCAACAATTCAAACGGAACATTTTTGGTTGAACTTACCAAATGGGAGAAAAGCGTAGATGGATAACATCTTACTGGCACAATCGGAATCAATTTACTGGCTAATTTTCTTTGTATTTTTTGGCATCTTTATCATCGGCGGCGGGATCGCGGCCTTGATGATTAAATGCCTACGAAAAGTTGAGCAGGGCTCTGCGATCATCCGAAATGGTATGGGAGGCACGAAAGTTAGCTTTGACCGTAACATCGTCATTCCAATACTTCACATCGTCGAATCTATGGATATTTCGGTAAAGCGAATCGAAATTGACCGAAGCGGCGAAGACGGATTGATCTGCAAAGATAACATTCGAGCAGATATTAAAGTTGCCTTCTTTGTTCGCGTTAATAAGGAAATTGAAGATGTCAAACGCGTCGCCCAGTTTCTTGGGTGTGCACGTGCTTCCGACGAGGTCGCGCTACGAACCGTTTTTGAACCTAAATTCTCCGAGGCACTCAAAACGGTTGGTAAGCAGTTTGATTTTGTCGAACTTTATAACTCTCGCGAAAAATTCCGTGAGCAAATCCTTCGGATTATCGGTACCGACCTGAACGGATATGTGCTTGACGATGCAGCGATCGACTATCTGGAACAAACTGATTTAGAGAAATTGAATCCCAACAACGTCCTCGACGCTGAAGGTATCAAAAAAATTACAGACCTGACCGCCAGAGAAGTAACTCTCTCGAATCAAATTACCCGCGAAAAAGAGATGACCCTGAAGAAACAGGACGTCGAAGCGCGCGAGACCATTCTGGCACTTGAGCGTCAGCAAGTAGACGCCGAAGAGAAACAAGGACGGGAAATTGCTGAAATAACCGCGCGCCAGGACGCCGAAGCTGCCGTGGTACAAGAGCAGGAGCGTCAGCGATCCGAATTGGCCAGAATTAGCGCCGATGAAGAAATCGCAATTGCCGAAGAAAACCGGTTGCGAGCTGTTATCGTCGCGGCCAAGAGTAAGGAGCGTACCGATGCGGTCGAAACGGAACGAGTGGAACGCGAGCGCGGCCTCGAAGTGGCTGAGCGTGAGCGAGTGGTCACCTTAGCCGAAATCGAAAAAGAAAAAGCAATCGAGGTGGAAAAGAAAAACATCCAAGACGTGATTAAAGAACGCGTCATGGTAGAACGCACGGTTGTAGAAGAAGAAGAAAAAATCAAGGACACCCGTGAATTCGCTACCGCAGAACGAAAGAAGCAAGTCGCTGTTACCGCCGCTGAAGAGATCGCTCAACAACAATTGGTAAAAGAAGTCAAAAGAGCCGACGCCGAAAAGCAGGCTGCGGATCTTCAGGCACAGACCATCGTTGTCACCGCGGAAGCCAATCGACTATCGGCTGAAAAACAGACCGACGCCAAGAAAATGCTCGCCGAAGCAACACAGGCTGAATTAGCAGCAACCGGTTTAGCCGAAGCCCAAGTGACTCTTGAAAAAGCAGTCGCCTTGGAAAAACAAGGAACCGCCGAAGCGAAAGTAATCGAATTGAAATTCGAGGCCGATGCCATAGGCATCACGCAAAAAGCGGAAGCGATGAAATTATTCGACGGCGTTGGAAAAGAACACGAAGAATTCAAACTCCGCCTTCATAAAGAAAAAGATGTCGAAATTGCCGGCATCGACGCCCAGCGCCAAATCGCCGAGGCCCAGGCTCAGATGGTTGCCGAATCGCTCAGATCCGCCAAAATCGACATTGTCGGAGGTGACTCCAAATTCTTCGACAGCATCGTTAATTCTATTACCGCAGGTAAGCAAGTCGATCGAATCGTGGACAACAGTGAAGTCCTGACCGACGTCAAAGAGACGTTCTTTAATGGCGACCCGACACAATTCAAAGCAGAAATCAATCGGTACATTGACCTATTTGGAGTGACCTCTGAAGACGTCAAGAACCTCTCGGTTGCTGCGCTGATTGGACAGATGATGGGATTGACAAGCGATAGGGAGGTTCTCGATCGACTCCAGGAAATGATGGGGGCAGCCAACCGCACGGGCGTCGCCGGCCAAAATGCTGGAAAAGTCATCAACGCGATTAAAAAATCTTAAATCGGAATTTAATTCCAAAGCGGTCTGCCAAATTTTAAATTTGTCGGCCGCTTCCGGTTTCCCAACCCGGTTAAGGCACCTCCGGGGTGGAAACTTGACTCGCCGAAAACAATCTTTGCGAGGAAAGATGGAGGAGCAGTGAGTGATTCAACTTCTTTTAGCCCGAAACTAGATGTCAAACGCGCCACAAAATAATGAAACCGCGGAGCCATCCACGGACGCCTCGACGGACCAACCGCAATTAGAGCGGGGGACGTATGAGATCATCCAAAATCGGCTTCGCACTTACAGTGACCAACTGCGAGAACGACTCAACTCGCTTAATTCGGAACGTCGTGAAGTTTTCGGCTCGATTCCAACCGAATTGATCTCCACGCAACGCATTACCACGGCCCACAATTGTACGGCCCGAGACATTGTCCCCGTCGGTAACAAATTCATCTTCGGCTACAACGTCCATATGGGCCTAAAGGCCGTTACCAAAGTAGAAGATGTTTTTTCGGTATACGAGTTCTCCGATGGAGCGATGCACGAAAAATCGCTCGACTTCATTCGAAAGGGAGCCTTTGAGCAGGAATTTTTCTCTCTCTACAAATACTACAAAGACACCACTTTTCAAAAATTTCATCTCGCGGGACCCCACCTCTATATGGTTTTCCAAGTCGGAAAGACCATCAACGACACAAAATCATTCAAATTTCTTATCGTCGAAGGTGAACTTCGATACGTTGACAATCGCAGCGACCACGAGGTTCAATTTCCGCCGCAACACGATTTCAAATGGGGCCGAACACACCGTGATCTCCACCGCGACGGAGATCACCCCCACATCTCCATCGAAGATAGAGTTTTCGTGGAGACCGTCGGTGGCGACTTAACCATCAAGATCGAGGACAACACCGAAGACGGTTCCGGGATCTATGCCGAGCCGGTCGACGATTCTGATCAATCACTCGATGATGCAGAAATTTTCTACGCAATTGTTGGCAACATCATTCTGTTGAAAGTGCGACCGTTTAAGGAGGAGAAATTTCGGTATCTTGTCTTCAACGAGAAAACACAAACAGCCCGCCGCCTCGACTCAATCGAAGACGCATGCGTTTCGCTTCCCGAAGATCACGGCCTGATTTTCTCAAATGGATACTATCTACAAACGGGATTGTACAAGACCTTTGAGAATGGCATCTCCGATCTTAAGTTCGAACGCCGACTCGCCTCCAGTAATGGAGAAGACTACCTCTATGCGTTTTACAATCCGAATTCCGGGCAATATGTCCTGTTGTCCTACAACATGATTGAGCAGGTAGTCGCCACACCGATCATCTGCAACGGTTTTTCTATCTTTGAAGATGGACAGCTGATCTATTTCAAGACCGATGCTTCCGCTCAAAAACACCATGCCATGCAAATTTGGCAAACGCCCTACGTCGGGGAAAACTATCAGGTTGGCGCGCAACAGGAATCTTATATTTATAAGATCGGCAACAAAGATATCGTGCGCGCGATGTCCGAGTGCCACGAAGTAATGAATTTGATTTCGCAGGATGATTCTTATGCCAACCTCTATGTTGATCTGGTAAAAAAATCCAACGACATTATCGACTCCTATTTCTGGATTAATCAGACTCAGACATTTGAGTTGGCGAAACCACTCGGTGATATTCGTGACGCGGCGACTGCCGCTGTCGATGAATTCGATAAAGTGGTTCGGGTACGAAAGAACACTGCCGAACAATTCGCTACGACCTCGACAGCTGCAAAAGACGCGTTGATCCAGGCGACCAGTAAGCACTTCCAGAACATCGACGTCTTCGTTCAAGCACTCGCAGATCTTCGCACGGTCCGCGGGCAAGTCATCACGCTGAAGGAATTGAAATACGTCGACCTCGCTGCGGTGGAAGAACTGGAAACAAAAGTCGCGGACAATTCAGAAAGGCTCTCACTACGCTGTGTCGAATTTCTGCTTAGAGAAGATTCTCTGGCGCCCTATGCCGAGCGGGTCGCCAGACAACAGGCTGCCATTGGCAAGCTAAAAACAGGAATCGCTGCGAAGTCTCTCGACGAAGATATCGCAGCCGGAGCAAAAGAACTTGAAATGCTCATCGATATCGTCAGCAATCTTAAGATTGATGATGCAACGCAGCGAACGCGAATTATCGACAGCATTTCAGCCATCTACTCCAATTTGAATCAAGCCCGCGCCGGTTTGAAGAAAAAATCTCAGGAGCTGATGTCAGTTGAGGGTGCGGCCGAGTTCAACTCTCAACTCAAATTGATCAGTCAGGCCGTTGTTAATTATCTCGATGTTTGTGACTCGCCCACGCGATGTGACGAGTACCTGACCAAAATGATGGTTCAGATTGAAGAACTCGAGGGTAAATTCGCTGAATTTAATGAATTCATCGTCCAACTCGCCGAAAAACGAGAAGAAATCTACGCAGCTTTCGATACGAAAAAGTTGCAAATTGTAGAAGCAAGAAACAAGCGTGCCACCGCACTCATGAATGCTGCCGATCGTATCCTCAAAGGTATTCGATCACGGGTTTCTAACTTTGAAACTGTTGAAGAGATCAACAGCTATTTTGCGTCTGACCTGATGATTGACAAAGTCAGGGACATCGTAAGCAAACTGGATGTACTTGACGAATCGGTCAAAGTTGACGACATCCAAAGCCGATTGAAGACCGTTCGCGAAGACACCGTTCGCCAGCTCCGCGACAAGAATGAGCTGTTTGTCGATGGTGAAAACATCATTCAATTTGGCAAACACAATTTTTCAGTCAACACTCAACCACTGGATCTTACGACCGTCATTAAAAACGGCGAGATGTATTTTCACCTTAGTGGAACCAACTACTTCGAGACCATTAATAATGATCGGCTAATGGCAACTCAGGCCGTTTGGGATCAACCAGTCGTTTCAGAGAACCAAGACGTCTATCGGGCTGAATACCTGGCGTATTTAATGCTGTGCGCTGCAAAATCGGGATCTACCGGGAATCAGAACAAGGCTCAGGAACAGTCATTGTTTCAGCAATCGGACGAAGAACTCCTGACCTCGGTTCAGGAGTTCATGGCTCCTCGCTATGCCGAGGGCTATATCAAAGGCGTCCATGATCATGATGCCACCCTGATTCTAAACCAATTATTGGAACTTGACTCCCAACTGGAGCTGCTCAAATATTCCAGCCCAGCGAGAGCCTTAGCCAATGTTTTTTGGTTCACCCTTGAAAATGAAAACCCAACCGAACACACAGTCTTGAGTGGAAAGTTTTCCAGTCTCGGAGCAGCCCGACAGCTCTTTGGTGATATCTCTGACCGGCAAAAATACATTACTCAAATTGTTACGCTCATTGAGAGCCACGTCTTAGACCGCAGCGTCGGAGACGCTGCCGACGCAGACGAGGCAGCCAATTATCTGTTTGATCAACTTACAACTCATTCAAAACCAGTCTGCAGCGGAAACGCCAACGAGATGGGAATGGGGTTTATCGATTTCTTAAAAAAGAAGAAAGCCAAAGATCAATTCGAAAGCGTTGTCTCGGATTCAGACTTATCAGTTATCGATAGGTTCTTGCTGGCCAAGGACTGGCTCGGTTCTTACGGCAAACACGCCAATTCGAATTCAACCGTATCGGCCAGTCTCCGTTGGGATGAAAAATACATTGACGAAGTTGCATCGACACTTATCGACGGTACTTTTTCCAGTCGGAAAGTAATGAAGGTCGAGCCTGTCCGGGAAATCGAGGGAATCCTTGGTGACCATCGACGCGTGGAATCAAAAATATACCACCTCGATTACAACGATTTCGTCAGTCGACTCAGTCGTTTCCAGACGGAAACTGTCCCTGCATTTGAATCCTATATCCATCTCAAAAAAGAGATCATTGACGAGCGCCGAAATCAATTACGACTCGATGAATTTAAACCACGAGTCCTGACTTCGTTCGTCCGAAATAAACTTATCAACGACACCTACCTGCCTATGGTTGGAGCCAATCTCGCCAAACAAATCGGCGTCGTTGGAGAAAACAAACGAACCGACTTGATGGGGCTGTTGCTGCTGGTTTCTCCACCTGGATATGGAAAAACGACACTGATGGAGTACATTGCGAATCGATTGGGGATTACGTTTATGAAAATAAACGGCCCAGCGGTCGGACATCAGGTGACTTCGCTAGATCCTAATGAAGCGCCCAACGCGAGCGCTAGAGAAGAAATCGAAAAATTGAATCTTGCCCTTGAAATGGGCGACAATGTGATGATTTATGTCGATGACATTCAACACTGCAATCCGGAATTCCTACAAAAGTTTATTTCGCTTTGCGATGCCACGCGACGAATCGAAGGCGTATTCAATGGTCGTACTCGCACTTATGATCTCCGCGGACGAAAGGTCGCCGTTGTCATGGCCGGCAATCCCTACACAGAGAGCGGCGAGAAGTTTCAAATCCCTGACATGCTCGCCTCGCGCGCTGACACCTATAACCTGGGTGACGTAATCGGAGATAATTCACATTCGTTTGAATTGAGCTATCTCGAGAACTGCCTCACGTCGAATTCGACTTTGTCGCGTCTTAACTCACGTTCCCGCAAAGATGTTTTTTCGATTATTAAAATGGCGGAGCAAGGCGGAATCCAAACGGAAACGCTCGATGGAAATTATTCGATCGAAGAGATCAACGAATTGATCATGGTCATGCAGAAACTTTTGGTTGCCAGAAATGTCATTCTCGATGTCAACCGAGAGTACATTGACTCAGCCGCCCAAGCCGATGAATTTCGCACAGAACCATCGTTCAAACTGCAAGGCTCTTATCGTGACATGAACAAGATCGCGGAACAAATCGCACCGATCATGAACGACGAGGAACTATCGACACTGATTGACGCCCATTATCAAAACCAGGCACAAACGCTAACGTCCGGGGCGCAGGCTAACTTACTCAAATTAAAAGAGCTCATTGGAACGATAGCTGGCGAGGATCTCGAACGGTGGGATGATATCAAGCGAACATTTAAACGAAATCTCCTGCTAGGATCAGCCAGTAGTGACGGGCAGTTAGGCCTTGTGATTGCTCAATTAACAACGTTTAGCGAAGGACTTCATGAAATCCGCTCGTCACTCGACGATGGTGTGAAATTATTGACCTCGCAAAACGATGAACCAAACTCAACCGAGTTGGAAACGATGAGCCAGATCACGAGTGCAGTAGGAGAGTTGATTAACTTCAATAAAACGCTGTCTGATATTAAAACGATCATGAATGACGGGATCCAAACAAAATCAAGCTCGGCGGGCCTGCCCGAGGTACCGGTTCCTCAAAAAATTGAAGTTATTAATAAAGTTCCCAATATTTTCCTCGATATTATTCGCAACCAATTCCGCGTGCTTCAGACTTGGATGGAACCAATTCTAACACTATCGAATTCTTTGCCTGAGGCGGAGGGATTGAGAGAGGCCGCCATCGCGACTCAGCAGAACTACGAACATCTGATTGATAAAATTGGAAAGACAACAGTTGAAGTCGAGGTCGACGTCGAATATAAAGACGAAGACGAAGGCGAAGATTAAATTGAGTCATGAATACGACAGTCAATCGCCATCCGCAATGCATGGGAGCACAACCGCTACTGCACACCCTCAGACTTCGAAACCGGTTCGATTCGAGAGCTATTCTCTTCTACCAGCATAATTCCGATTAAATCGCCATCGACCTCCGACAAGACAGGAGAGCCATGCCACACCGAACGATCTCCATCAAAACTACGAAGCTCCCATTGGGGCTCAATCTGATCAGGCTCAATTGAAATCGAAAAATAACGCAAGTCTTCGATCTCACCGTTTGCCCGAACGACGAGACACGGCTCAACACTCAATGGCAGACGCATATCCGATTCATCAATGGGTGCAGGAAGCGAAGAGCTGCCACCCGACCGAACCACTCCACTGAGTGAATCGATAAAAGACAAAGCCCCATCCGATTGCATGTCAGATGTGATTTTCTGGCGGGAATCTGGTAATCCGGCAATCGAGATTTCGAAAGATTCGGGGAGCACTTTTTCTGACGCCGTTAGCACATCCGACGGTACGACAACAAAATCCTGGCCCCCCAGCCCTACCAAAACACCCATGACTTTTTTCGACTTCTCCGACGTTCGCCCCAAAAAACTTTTTTGCTTCCAGCTAATCTCAATCGGAATCGCGCCGCGCCGAGCAATATCGGTCGCTTGCACCTGATCTGCCTGCTCCCGCCATTGTTCGTCGACAGACCGATATAGCTCGAAATCATCCCCCGGTTTGATCGGCCGGCCGCCATTGGCAACGGTCAAAACTGAAACTCCCCCCTTCAGCAATGTCTCCAGCGATTCCATTTCAAAATTCAAACCGCCGCTGAGTGCCGAAAAAGACGCATCGACCCCACTGCTCGCCCAAAATTTGGATTCACTCGTCACGAGCTTTGTATATCTTTCCAGAATCCGAACTCTTACGTCGACTTTTAGACCATCTGGCGAGAGCCCTACCGACAAAACTCGTCCAATATCGACGCCACGGTAACTTACCGGCGATCCTTCCGTCACACTATTGCGGTCTTCGCCTCGCAATAAAATTTCAATTCCGGAGGTCTCAAGTGAATCCGGAGGCGCGTCGGAAAGCCCTTGGAAATCTAGTTGCCCAGCGCCATCGACTGGCCCCGGTAACAAAGTAATGTATTTGCTACCAACAGCCGTTTCCAAACCAGACACTCCACCAAACCCAAGCTGAGGCCGGACAATCCAAAATCGGGTCCCTTCTCTTGCCAGATGTTCGGCAAAGGAGAATAAATTAATGCTTACGTCGACCCCAGACAGCTCTTGATTTAATTCCACACTCTCGACAACACCAACGTCGATTCCTCTGAAACGAACATTATCCTCTATGGCAAGCCCATGGCCGTCAGGAAAATGCACAGTCATTGGAAGCCCACTATCAGGTAGCGACCACCAGACGAGGCCGATCGAAACTGACAAGCACACCAATGCAACAACCCACATATAAGAAGTACCAAGCCTTCCCCAAAACGATCCGTCAACCTCTCGCACGACGGCACTGGGAAACTCTCGGGGCGCATCCGCTGCAACGGACTTATGGTTGGAAGGAGTCGGATGAGATTCAGATTCACTCAATTGATTTTTCCCAAATAGCATGTGGATCGAATGTGAGTGAAGCAACCATGCTCATCGCAACACATAAAACAAATGCAAGAATCGCAGGACCGAATTGAAAACTAACCATGTCACCAAGTTTGACCAACATCACCAGAAACGCTAATAACATCACATCCATCATGCTCCATTTTCCTAGCGTTTCCATTAAGCGAAGCGTAAAAGCCTTTTGTTTTTTCTTGAAAATCTCCAGTAAGCTGAGTTCGAGCAAGAGCACAATTTTCGTTAATGGAAAAATGATGGAGAACAACAGAACAACGGTCGCTACGAAATAACTGCCGTGTTGAAACAGTTCTATAATGCCGCCAAGAATACTCGATTGGCTCTTAAACCCGAGCTGCTCAACCTCTAAGATCGGCAGCAAAATTGCGGGCCAAAACAAGACGAACGCACCGACAGCTGCCGCCGCAGTGCGGTTGGCCGATTTCCCGAGATTTCCGTCTTTCGCGAATGTCGTACCACAACGGGTGCAGCTGACTCGCTGTTTTTTAACAACGGCAGGCACTTGGTGAATCAGGCCGCAGCAATGGCACGCTTTTAGAGGATCCAAACCAACCCCAGAACAAATTTACTGAATTTCAAATCGCCGAGCCTATCTTACATAAATCCGACATTTCCTCATACGAGATTGGTTTTGAAATTTTACTTTTTTCGTCAGCTCATTTTCACGGCAACGGCGAATCGTGCATTTCGCACAAAGCGGATAGATAGAGCAGGGTACGTTGCCGATCGGGCGATCTGCGAATGATCTTTAGCGTGGCATTAATGAGATCTCGCCGGGACACCTGCCCTACCAAAACACCATTTCGCAGAACCGGCAAACGCCGCGTCCGCTTATTGAGAAAAATCTGAGCCATGCTCAAAAAATCGGTCTCCTCCTTGATCGTATCAGCCGGCTCGCTCATAAAGGCTCCGACATCATTCGCGGGCAACCCTTCATACGCGGCGTCTACCATCACTTCTAAACAAGATTTTTCAGTAAACATTCCAAGCAGGCGACTGTTTGAATCGATAACCGGAGCCCCAGAAATCTTATTCCGAGACAACAATTCGATCGCTTTGAAGACATCCATTTCGGCATCCAAAGTGAACAGGCGTTTCACCATAATTTCAGACGCAGAAAAACTCTTTTCATTTTTAAACATGAATCGACTCCTTCGTTGAAGACACGGACTTGCCAACAACACTTTAGCGAACCCGCTTCACCAATCCAATCGATTTGATCGCCGTGGTCGAGCTATCACACTCGCCAGTGAGCCTTGTGAAAATTATCACGATCTTTCCCCGACCGCAGAAGCCTATTTTTAGGTGTTTTCAAAACCCAGCCTCTCGAATTTTTTTCTTTTTTGAGAAACAGACTCGAACTTTAGCTTTCAAAAAAACCAATTAGGGCCAATGGGCAGCGATCGGCAGGTAAATTTGATCAACCAAAGTCACTCTCCTAGGGCAGTCAAAGCCAACGAAGGCTCTAGAAAATTTACTTTAGCGTCGCTGGCTTTGAGAATATGCGTCTTGGCCCATTCCGGAATTAGGCAAAACGTATCACAACTGATACTTCACGGGGGGACCGCCGAGCTGGGCGATCGTTAGACAACTAGTCAATGGCTACCAATTGAACGAGCCGAAGAGGCTTGGTCTAGAGCTGATTGCCCGTCTGCGGAGGGCAAGCCTGCTCGGTTAATAGATGCAGCTTCGTTCCAGTCATAAGTTTCCTTGGGCGTTTTACGAATAAACAGCCCTGAGACGATCGCAATCATCGCAGCAAAAATCGCAACGCCGCCAATGACGACACTGCCTTTCAACGTCGTTTCGCCAAGCACTGGATTCTGCAATTCAAATCCAGAATGCAAAACAGTGGAGTTTGCGATATCTAAATTTTTGTAATCTCGCGAGAGTTGGGAGTGAAGTGCAGGGTCAAGCTTTTGTCGTGAGGCCCAATAATTAGTATCCAGCGCCCCAGTTTTCATCAGCCGCTCGAAATCAGCTTGCGTGCGAATATTCTTGAAGCAAACTAAAACCGCGGAATATCCGTGGCCGACCTTGCCCGCAGTAGGGGGGAAAAAAGGAACACCAACAAGCTCCCAAACCGCATCTTGTTCTCGATCAACTAAAGCGATGAATTTCCCTGGAACGAATTTGGTCAGCCGGACACGCGCCATGTCGTTGGGTGGTTTTTCAAGCACTTCACTACAGGTCAGTGTTACAGCTACGCCTGAAGCCATCTCAGAATTCAAAGTTTCGGTATAGCTCAAGTAACCAACGAACCCGCACAGGATTACGCAACAAACACTGAGCAAGATGACAATTTTTCTAATCATTTCTGAACTTTGATGACCAAATGAACGGAATTCCAATATCAAACTATAGGTTTCTGCAGCGAGAAAGAGTGCCTGCAAGTAAAAAACCTGATGATACAAATTGGGATAATGACGATTAAGCAGATCCCTCCGAATTCCCTGCCCCAAGACAACTCAATTCGGCCGCATGCTCGCCCCTGAAGCCCGGATTTCTATCCTGGCAATCGTCTAACGTCCCGACTGCAGTCAGGAGGGCCCAACGATGAATCTATTGGGTTGTTTTGAACCGAACCACCAATATTTGAACCGAACCACCAATAGTGATTTTAATCGGCCACCTGAAATTCAAATATCTCATTGACCAGAAAACAAATGCTCGCCGAACGCGAAATGCAATGCCGCGACTTCCGACACTCTGGAATGGGCCCTCGAAATCCCGCTATTGATCCAATTTAGCCCGGCGAAGTTCCTGATACTTTTCCTGAAGCGCAGATTCCTCAGTCGCCGAATTCCGCTCATTAAGAATTTTCCTTAAGGAGCCAAACCGGCTAGTAATGTAGCTCAGTTCACTCGGATTACTGGTTTTCGATTTCAGCTGCAACTCTTGATCAGTCAGTTCGTTCAGCATGTCAAATATTGACAACTCTTCCAATTTATTCAGGCTCACCTTAATGAGATCCATGTTCTTGTCTGCAAGCGCTTTCTCAGCATCAGCTTCAAAAACCGTCCGCTGAATTACCATGCTCAAAATTTCATTTTCGAGGCCGCGTAAAACGCCCTGAGCAAAGAGCCTCGTTTCATCATTGGGCAGTGTAGAAACGACCGAATCGTAAAGCCCCGGCATGATCGGAAGTCGACGTAGCCCGCGTTCGCCTCGTTTTACAAGAATCAACCTTAAACCATCAGAACTTGGCGGAATTTCAATCGAGCCACGCCAATCTGTTTTCCCAAGTAAGATCTTATCTTCAATCGGCGCCTCGGGCGAACGAGCCCAAACCTCAAAGCCCTCCATGGGCGTCCGTTTTTTATCATCTGACACCAAAAACAAACGAGTCGAGCGCTCCGGCGGACGGATGACAAGCGCTAGCTTCTGAGATCTTTTACTCTTGCGTTGGGAAAGAGGAGCACGTCGATGTGATTCAATGGATGCGCGAAGATCCGCTCCGTCCTTTCGTTCACTCGTTAGATAGGTAAATTCAATCGGTTGAAGTTTAATCAAATCGCCCTTACGGTCGGTCAGCCGAATGATCGGCAAAAATCGATCGTCGTCCCGGATATAAATCGGCGAATCGTCAATCGGGCCTGCGTTCCATTCAAACGCAGCTTCATCAACCTCGGCTAGATCCTCACCTCCAATACTCTCCTCAATTTGCTGGAGCGTCGTACGGACACAGCTTTGGACACCTCGGATCTGCATGATCACTTCATCTTTTCTTACGACCTTCCCTTCACTGTTCTCAACTTCAATTTCCTGAACGCGATCAATCTTCGCTAATGGCATGAACGCAATACTGATTGCGTCCATGATGTACCTTCCCAATTCATTTCGCTGAATAACGTCACGAACCACAAGCGGCCCCCAAAGCTGGGTCTGAATATCAAACTCTCGCACACGAACGCGAACAATTCCGTGAGCCTCTTCAAGGCAAACTGCCATCAACTTATCGTATGGCAGCAAGGCTGGCACTGATTCCAATGCCACAAATTTCTCTGAGTTTTCTAAGTTCTCAATTAACCGGTTTCGCCAACGCAATGGAGCTCGCCCAGTGGTTAAGTCCCAACCGCTGGGATCCAACAATTCAGAACGCCGTGTGACATCTCTCGCAATATTGTTGTAGATCGCATCAATCACCGGTGAACCATCGAGACAAAACCAGACAGCGACTTGATAAGGGCGGTACTCCCAAGCGCGTTTACTTGTCTCCACAAGATCTTGGTCTTCAAAATCAGGCACAAATAAATCAACGACCGAAACCGCTGCTTCAGAACCTTCAGATTGCTCGGAATTCTCAATCGCACTTCCCGGCAGATCTTCCTGAGCGAAAATTGCGTCCAACGGAGACCCCATCCCCAAAACGAAAACTGACAAAACCAGCAGACAGGTTCGCCATTTGAGATAAGTGAGGGTAACTATCATTTGGGGAAATCTCATTTTTCTTGCTGTTCTTTTTCAGCCGTCAAATCAATCTTCCAGCGATCGACGTTTTGATAAAGATGAATTAAATCACGCCCTATTGCACGGACAGTGTCTCGATACGCAAAATATTCTTTGACTTGGTAGAGCGGTACGACCGAAAGGTCAACTGCCGTTTGCCGATGCAGTCGCCTTAGATCAGCACACGCTCTTTGCCAGCTTCTGGCGTAACTTAAATTTCGCAACGTCTGCTCAATTGGGGCGCTAACCGTCGTAGCGAACCCTTCGGTGCCAATAACATTACTTGCATCAACCAACGGTTCTTCCATCGTGACTTCTAGATAAAGAAAATCCCAATTGTCATCCGGAGGAACCGTCTCTCCCCGCTTCAGTTCACGCGTCGTCGTTTCGACACCAATCTCATTCCACATTCTTGCAATCGCAGTGGCAGAATTTGACGCCACACTACCGCCGGGAAAAGCGATGACTAACTTAGGGCTCGGTAGCGGTTCGGGCCGGACAGGCGGAATGGCCCTCAGAGCCAAATCGACCATTACCATTCCCATTTCAGCATTAAAAGCCAACGGCCGAACTTTGAGATCGTAAGCATAAGCAATTTGATCGTTGTCTTCGGTGCCAATCGGAAAGGGACCGCTTAATACCTCACAACCGTCGATCGCCTGACCTCCGCTGATCACATTGTTCACGAGCAAGTTGCGGTCAATCGCATGCGATAAACCATTCTTAAAATTAGGATCCTTGCCTGCCTCCGCGCGAATCTTAGGTATCAACATGTGAACTGTCGGGAGGATATACGGACGAGCCTGCACACGATCATTATCTCGTATTTTTGCAAGATCTGCATTTGGAACCCGATCAAGAATATCAATATTCCCTGAAAGTAACTGGTCGACAGCGTCGGAACCATTTTCAAAAACTTGCTCTACAATCACAGGATGCTGGTGATCTGAATGGCGAGGATAAATCTGATTCAGCTCATAAATCCTTGCGTCATTATCTTCGCCGGTCTGAACATAAAATCCATTCTGAACAGCCTCTCCATTTTCACCCACGTCCGAATACTTCAATTTCAACAGCGCCTCGGGGCGAACGAAGGGAGTGCGAAGTGTAAACAGGACTCGATTTTCGCCTTCAATTTCTACAGATTTAAGAATCTTAGCCCAGGCGACATTGTAATCGGGAGACGTTTCGGTCGCCGACGAAGTTAACCGCAATGCAAGTCTAAACGCATCGATTTCAGGCACCGCAAAACCCTTAGGGTTTTCATCAATTTCCATCGCATATTTTAAGCCTACTTCATCCAATGGAAAAATCTTTCCATTCAAGAACTCAAACTTGCCGCCTTCATCAGTCAAACCCGTATTCTCAATCAGGGTACGCTGCGTCAATCGACCTACACGACGCGACCCCCAGTGCTCAATTCGAGTCGGATCTGCATCCGCCCCATCCTGCGTGACACCAACGACGATCAACGGGAATTGAACCAGGAGCGACTTCTGTAATTCCAAGACATTGGCCCGCCCAGGAAACATTTGATCAGCTTGCTTGGCCGCCAAATGGGCTTGCCGCCCTTCGCCATCCGCTGCATATTTCTCCGCCAGAACGATTAAATCGTTACTGCGCTGAAGGAATTTCGCCTTCCATTCAGTTTTCAGTTGGTCTGCCTTTTTGCCGTACTTACTAACCAAAGAATCCAGTTGCCGACGAACACCGATGTAGTCCTCAATCTGAAACCGGCGATCAATCATTCCATTATGGCAACTCATCACAATGCTAATTAATGGAACGTCAAACCCTGGCACCTTAAAACTACTATCTTTTTCATAAAGGTCTTCAAAAATCGATAGAGCAAGTTCGTACTCTCCCATATCAAAGTTCTTTTTTCCATCGAGGAAAAGACAATTCATCATGGAGGCTACCATTGCCGGATCATCTTTGCCTCCAAGGTTATAAACGCGAAAGAGATTCCTAAATGCTTTTGAGTATTCCTTGGTTCCGATCCATTGATTGGCCTCTTCGATGAGTATTTCATTAAACGTCAGAATGCGGGCAATGCTAGAGTAGGGCACCTCCAGCCGCAGGTCACCCTCTCGAAAATACTCAAAGATCAGATCGCCACGCTCAGGCAATGGATTCGGCGGCAACTTATCTGTGATAGGCTTAATTTTCAGAATCGCGAACTCACCGGCTTTGTTTAAAAAAACCAAATCAAATGGCTCGCCATCGACATAATCACCTTTAAGGTCTTCTTTTTTAATCCACTGGGCATGCATTGGCACTGCCGCAAAGAGCAGCCACAGGAGCACGCCAACACTAACGCAAACGCGTTTTTTCGAAACGCGGCGAACGCAAGTGAACATGTGTTGAAAAAGATTGATTGCTTGTTTCATTGGTCCTACGTGATCGCTTTGGCTCTTCTCTCCGCCCGCTGGCGAAGCAAATCATTACTTTTAATCGGCCTAGAACTGAACGCCAATTCAAATCTCTTCGGCAATCCACCACTACTGAATTTCAGGCTTCGCCTGATCAACAATATGAATCGTCCCATCCATTCCACCAAAATACATTTTGTCGCCTTTAAAGAGCGGCCGATGATTAATCGGTTGCCCCAAATCAATCTCAGAAACTGCTTTGCCTGTTTCTGGTGCGAGCCAAACTACTTTGCCGTTCTGATAACAAAGCATCAGCCATCCATTGACATTCGCTGTTACCTCCGGGGCACACGCGAACTTGACGTCTTGTAATTCAGTCGACCATTTCAAACTTAAATCGCTTTGGTAACAGTGCAACTTGCCGTCATTGGTGGCCACGAGTATTCCGGCTGCGGTTGCCCAGGGACCACCCACCAAATCCACCTCCAATGCGACATCCTTAACAATCGCCAATGGTTGGAATGTGAAAGAAGTCAGCTTGTCTCCGTCGGGAGTTTCGAGCACCCCGAAAAGTTGGGTGCCGGAAAGGACAACATTGGATTTCACCGGTGATTCGCAGACCAGTTCGCCAGTTTTCATGATCGAACGTGGATTGCTGCCTGATAACGTGTAGATCACGCTCGGCATTTCTTTGTCAACCTGACCTCGGGCAATCACCATTTGGCTCTCGTCCAAACGCACCGGCTCATACCATTTTGGCATCTCCCCATTGGGTTGCAGTGCCGGCTGAAAAGGAGTGCCCTGCATTGCTCCACTATTCGGATTGATACGAGCCACTTGCCCGGTCAGCGTCGGTACAACCAAATCACTTCCGAGAGCGATTGGAGGGCAAGCAATTTTGTCTGCCGGTTTCACCAGTGACAACACTCGCGATTTGTTTTTAACAAGATCAACCAACAGCATATCCTTACGGCCCTCAGATCCCAGGCAGGCAAATTTGTTGTCCGGCAATTCCACGAGCGTTTCAAATTGAAGGTCAGAACGAATTTTACTGGCTCGCATTGAAGCTACTGCAAACCCGGAACTTACGACTTTGTCGTCGATCGGAAATGTGTCCCCCTGATTGTTTACCGCAATCACAGTATCCTTGTACACCATTGGTGAGCCCGCGAGTTCTCCGCCAATATCTGTCCGCCAAACCGTCTTGAGTTCCATGGCGTCTACCAGGGACGCCGACACCATTCCGGACCGGTTTCGCTTCTTTATGTGAAGTAAATAATCATCAAGCTTATTCACGGGCGCCAAAAATGTATCACTACTATCGACATTCACAATTCGATTAAATTGAGCCAAGTTGCGCGGAACTCGATACCGCATAATCCCCTTGCCCGCCACCCAGAGATTGCTTCCCTCGGTAGTCACAAAAACTCGCTCACTGCCCTTGGCATCGAAAACATCTTGTGTCAGCACGTTGACCGGATTCTTTTCCTCCTCCGGGTAAAGCTCGAGAATCCTTAACTCACCCGTATCGGACGTCATCAGCATCCACCGGCCAAAACGCTTCATTGGAGTAGATACCGCGCCCGAGACAATTCCGGGGATAACTTGAACCAACTCCAGAGTCGCTCCCTTATCACGCGGTTTCAAAACGTATAGATCGGATTGCCCTCCCAGATTAACGACCAGCAATATGTACCCGGTCCATGATTGCGGAGCGGTCGAAATACTGCCCTCGTAATGCCCCAAACTAAATACCTCGGCACAATCTAGAGTCTGACTGGAAATCACATAGAGATTTTGATAGCTACCAACTTGATAAAGATAGGGATCACGGTCCGCCGGCATTGCATTGACATTAACCGGTTGTGGCAACTGAATAGCATGCAGCAACTTACCAGTCGCGAGATCAAGCTGCAAAATCTTACCGGATTCGGTATTAAGAATGATCGCCTGATCAGTCACCGAAGGAGATAGAAACGGTTCCTGAATCTCAAGTCGCCAAATCAACTCGCCAGATTGCAGATCCAACTGCATCAGATCGTTATTTCTTTGATCCGAAATGATCACCTTATCATCAACAGTAACTACAGGTTGATTGGTTGTCTCAAAACCGACGAATCGGCGCCACTTGACGGTGCCTTCACCGGCGTCGATTCCGTATACCGAACCTTCGGCAAGAAAGGCGACCACCTCATCCTTCAGTGCAGGCACCGGTTGGCCTGAGGTCACCGAGAGCACGACGGTTTGCTCAACCGCCCCAGTTCGCGGCGAGTTGGTAACCTTGAGTTCGGGCAACGCAATCGGCTTCACCAGCTCGCGTTCGGTCTGGCTGATTTTTAACATCAATTCTCGAATCTTACTCCGGCTTGCTAAATCTCCGTAATTACGGGTTAATTTTCGGTAAACGGCAAATGCTTCATCCGTTTCTTTCTGATCGTTCAATCTTTCGATTCGGACAAGATCCAATTCGTATTGCTCTTCCTTTTCGATTTGCCCTTCAAGCGTAGCAATGTTGTTAGCAATTTTTAAATAGTTATTGTTAACCGACGGAGATTTTCGACGACTGTTGGGAATATAAACCGGATCGTCTACCAACGCGCGAAAACCGCTGACCCTGATCAACTCTTCCTTCATTGCTGGAAGATCGGTGATCTTGATCGCTTTTTTACTAATGAACGCAAGCGAGGTTGGCAGCATGACGGCGAGGTCGTCGCGCAGTTCTTCCATTTGGTTATTGGCTTCTTCTTCGGCCTTCAATTCGGGCAACAACGTTTGCGCCTGCTTAATCACTTCGGCATAGTTCTTCAAACCATACGTTCCGCGAATGATTGCATGAATTCTCTTGACCCTCGCTTTGGGTGCATCTTTATGTGTTGCGTGCTGGTCGAGGTAATTGTCAAACTTCTTCTGAGCGTCGCCGTAGGTCTGTTGATTAAAACTGCTCATCGCGGCTTCAAACATGTCTTCAGGCTTTTGACCAATATTGACAACCCAGAGCACCGCCACCCCGATCAGCAGAGTTCCGAAAATCCCAAAACCAATGTAGAGCCATTTGGTTGCCCATTGATCACTTCGGTTCTTTTTGCCCTTGAATGACGGAAGTATTTTTTGCGGGCCACTTTGAGTCGCGTACGCACCTGAGGCGTAATCATCTTGGGCGAGCGCATCAAACGCGGGCTCCTGGGGGAACCCAACCTCGGTTGGCATAACCGCACCTACCTCGATTGGGTTGACGGTGGGTACTGAAAACTCCTCAGCCATGTCACCGGCATCCACGAGAGTCATTGTCGCGTCGTAGTCGACGGCAATGTTGACTTCGGGAACGATGGCTTCCGCTTCATCAACGCCTTCCTCTTTCCCAAGTCCAGTCAGATCGTCCGTATCAAACTCTCTCACGTCCGCAGGCTCGGGCTCGACAAAATCGAACTCATCTTCCTTTTTCGGTAAATCTTTTGTCGATGCGAGGAGAATCTTTGCCTGCTGCTCTGTGATGTGATTCTTTTTAACCAAAAATGCCAAAACTGACTTTGGCTTAATTTGCTTATCGGATTTTTCGATCTCGGCACGAATCTTACCAAGCACCTTCGGATCAATAATTCCGAGGTTTTCAAGTTTCTCTAAAAGCTGACGCGGTGTCATGCGACTTCCCTTCGTTTCCTCGGATTGGTGTCGGTCGAGGTACCGAATCTAAATTATTTCTTACTCCGAAACTTTGATCTGATGCCAATCAGAACTCTTCATCGGTGGTTTGAATTTCAATCTCTTTCATATTGTTGATCACCCCGGTATCCCACGCGGTGACAAGCTTTGCATGCGTGGAATCGACATGAGCCAAAATAATCAAGCGAGTTGCACTGCTCGTTTCTTTGGCGTCCTTTACCCTCGAACGCATTTCACTATCACTCGGGCACTCAACCTCCTCGTCGTCTCGGGTCGTCACGTAATAGGTATTGGTTTGATCAATAGTGACTTGCACATAATCATCTAGAACTTCGTCATCTTCTTGCACTTCGGTGCTCGGCTGATCCGATTTCGCCGGCGGCTGCTCCAAGGACTTCTGCAAAGTGAAGGAAGCGGTAACCATAAAGAAAATTAGAAGCAAGAAAGTCACGTCGACCATCGGCGTCATGTCCAACTCATCTTCGGGAATTTCCTTTTTTTCAAAGGCAACATCAGGCTCTTCGAAGTCATCTTCTACGTTCTCAATCCCCCGCCACCCCATATTTTTGTAAGTGACATCATCAGGACCGTCTTCGGGAGTAGGGCGATAAATTTGAGATGCCAATTCCTCGCGCTCAACTGCCAACTTTTTCTTCATCTCGATATCGAGATCAGAAAACTGACCGGTCGGTTTGTTTAACCCAAAACCTTCACCATCTGTGTTCGGATCGGGCTTAGACTTTTTTTTCTTCTTACTCATGGCTGTACTTTATTTACGAACTCACTCGCCAATTTGTTTGACCGACCCTCGACTTACTGCTCCGCTTCAATTCCAACATAGATCTTCCGCGTTTTCGCAAGTTCCGACTGAGCAATGCCACGCTTTACCATCTCCACCATTCCAGTCTTCACATCCCCTTCTGCTTTGATCAAAATCGCGTTTTTCGTTGGATGACTGGAAAGCTGATTCTCAACGTACTCGCCGATGTTGGTTTCCTGAGAATCCTCGTCTCCTGGAGGTACTTTTGTATCGTCCGCCATCGACCGCCCTTTGTAGACTTCTACCTTCTCGCCGGTCGCTTCGTCCAATACCACGATCAGCGTCACCGCTTCCTTGTCTTGAATCGAATCACCATAACTTGCCATCGGGAGGGCGACGGCAGCTTGCGGATCCATCCGGGAAACAACGACAAAAAACGCCAACAACAAAAACGTGACATCGATCATGGGTGTGACGTCAAGCTCGCCCTCATCCGGATTGCGCTTTCGCTTGGGCAACTCTATATTTGCTTCGTCACTCATCCATCGTTCCGCAGGTTATATTTCTCGAACACAAAAGGTCAACTTCCCGCCCAACTTTTCAGCTGGACTATTTATTCGGAAAACGAATGTTGCATTCTTTGAATACTTCAAGAAACTGATTGAGGCCATAAGAAACGAGATCTTCCATCTTCCGAATGGCCACATTGATGTAAGCGGTGCACAGCACCAAAGGAATCGCAATCGCCAAACCCAACGCCGTTGTGATCAAAGCGAACTGAATATCCATCGCCAACTTACTCACCTCCACCGTCGCGTTGGGATCTGCGAGCTTTGAAAACGCCGCCATCATTCCGAGGACTGTCCCCAGCAATCCGATCATCGGCGCCGTTTTGATCACGGTGTAAACCCAACTCAATCGGTACTCAAGATCCTGAAGGACATCTCGCTGAAAGCGATCCGCCACCAACTGTTTGACTTTCCCGAACCCAATCTTCCTATTTTCAATCGCTAACTGAGCTAATTGACATGTCGCACGTCGGTCGCCTTCGCAAACCTCGGCTGCTGCATCGTAATCACCCTTTGAAAGCGGATCTTCGACCGCTTCAAGAAACAATGTCTGCATCGCTTCATTGGAAAACTGTTTTTGACGCACGCGCGACCAAACCATGACGACGCAGAACGCCCCCCACAGAGCAATAAGAAATATCACTAAATAAATAATGTTTCCTAAGATTGTAAAAACTTGATCCATAATCCCTTAATCTCAGTTGAGTTGTGTTTCTTACAGTTGAATTCAAATACAAACGCGCTTCACAAAAAATACCGCCACCACTCCGCGTCCCAAGCGGAGCGAATCCGCTCTAGCCTGATGAGGTTTACAATAAACGCCGCAGCACCCTCAAGTCATTGTACAGCGTTCAGAGCCAGACTGTAGCAACAGAGGCTACCGATAGGTAATTTCCTCCACTACAAACTCATAACCACTTCCACCGGGCACTACTTTAAGCTCGGTCCTTTTAACGTCGAACACCGTTTTCCCGGTACCCTCGAGTGCAGCCTGTTCGACAATTCGAATCGTGACACGCGTCGATTCGGGGTAAAACTGAGCCTGCACGGTCGAGCCCAGCGGCACTCCCGCCCGCTTGCACAACTCTTGATCCCAGCGACGCAAACGGACGTTCTCGGGTGTGAATCGTAAAGTTCTATCCTCAGCTTCGCGACTGGATTTGGTGACCTTAATTGGCCCCGACAAATTCTGCACCCGCCAAATATCGTTTTTGGTTTGGTGAACTACACCAATTTCGATAGCGAAAAAGGCCAATTGCTTCGCGTAAGTATTAATGTCCTCGGCTTCATAATTAATGACCCACCGCTTCCACTCCGGCACACCCCCGCCCCCAACACCCGGACCGCCCTCTCGGGAACCATAACCGGGACCGGCGCCCATCAAGGGAGCATCTCCGCTTCGCTTTTCCAAAGACGCTCGAACCGATGAAACCGAATCCGTAACCGCTTCCAGCGCATTGGCCAGTTGAGGAATTTCGATTTCTGGAAACTCCTCTACCCCCGGTTCCAAGATATCATCCGCCACCCCCTCCGGCTTCGAATCGCCGGCCTCATCGGCGATAGGAATTGGCCCTGCCAACCGCTGGGAAAAGTCGAAAACCGAAGTAATCCAAATCAAGAACAGAACCGCAAACAGGAAACCGAACAACAAGATAAACGCCACCAATGCTGCATTGAGGCGATCATACCGCGACGATTTCGTTTCGACACTTAAACTAATTTTCGGTGCTGGAACATAAACTTCACTCATGCCTGACCTCCATCCACAAATGTGCCCCTTTTGTATTCACAATGGCAAAACCTCTTTAACCATGAAATTACTCTGACTCAAGTCAATCGAACAATTCGGCGTCCGGACGGATCTTCAAAAACCACTCCGTCCACTCCCGCTTCTTTCCACCGAACTCCAACCTACAGGAATCAACTTCCTCGCCCGTTAACACGCCCCGATCACGCAACGCGTTATTCCGCGTCGCCTCACTCAACTTCATTGAGTCAATTTTACGACTGATCAACCGCAATCCATCATGAGCCTCGATACATATCCGAAAATCCGGATCTCCAAGGGCGTACAAAAGCGCAGGCACATTGTCCATCGCTTGCTCTCCGGCGAGAAACCGCACCGCAATTAAGCGCCGAAAATAATTTTTCGCGGCGATCATGCTCTGCAAAAATGCATTTATTTCCCCTCGCGATTTATCATCCTTGGCGCGAAATTCAGAAATCTGTTTTTTCAAAGCATCCGCTAATTCCATCAATTGCTCATTATCAGCCCCATCCTCTTTCATCATCGAAATCAAATCGTTGAGATTCTTCTCCGTTTCGACCTGGCGTATCAATCCGTTCGCGCCAAGTCTCAGGACCGAATCCTTGCGAAAGCCTTGCCCCCCAAGGGCACGACTTGCTGCCGGCTCAACATTCAAGACTTCACTACTACGAACTAAAAACAGGACCGCCAAAGCGGGAGACCAAATGTTATTTTCTTTACTTTGAGCCTTAATGACATAGCTCCCACCTCTCTGATCCATCAGGTACTTGAACCCCTCGTCGTACCAATTAACAAGATTTGCATTACCCACTCCCCCTTCTGCCTGCTCCCGAAAATAAGCATATCTCTCAAGAGTAAACAGATAATAGCAGGTATAGCTTACGTTTCGATCGACTTTAAAACTTCGCTCCAACCAAGCATTTCCAGCCCCAACCTTGTTTGAAAACTTCCCTCGATCAAATTGAACTAAAGGGCCCGACTTATTGAGAAGCGAACTCTTCCCGTCGACCGGTTCGACGTAAATCATCACCGTCTTGGGAAGCCCCACTGATTTTTTGGCCAAAGTCTTGCCCATCGATTTCGCCCGCTTATTCAGCTGAAGAAAATCGGAAAGCAAATACGCTGTCCCACCGCCAGCAAAAGTCATGGAAAGACTGGGAGTAGCTTCATACGCCACCGCTCCGGTAGCCCTTTGAGGTTTAAACCCCGGGTCATTCGCTTGCCCCGAAGCTTGTAACTTATAGGCCCACCCTCCGTCTGGCGCCTGAGAGTTTAACGTCCAATCCAATGTTCGCTTCGCCATCTGCACATCCATATCAAAACCGTGCAACTTGGCAACAAACATTGCCAGAGCGGCAAACTGCGTCTGCGACAGATCGCAGCTTTTGTACCCCTCTCGCTTGTAGGTATAGGAGCCATTTGGGTTTTGGCGATCCTCTAAAAAACGGAGCAACTTCTTAATCGGCTCTCGGTAAGCCCGTGCATTTGTTTCGGCCAACAAAATAATTGTAATACACGGCAGGTACATCTCATTTTCAGTCTCAATCATTTCGTCAACTTGTGCCGCAGCATCCTCGCAGGCTTGCTTCACCAGTGGATCACTCAATGGCACACTGCCGTTGTATCGCTTGCTGTGCTGAACAATTGCCAAGGCCGCAAGCACACGGGAGTTCATTTGTGAATTTGGCTTAATTGCGCTCTTAAGATAGGCAACCAAATCATCCGCGAGCGCCCTCACATCCGGGTGCTCCGGACTATAAACCGCCTGGGCTGAAGCGTTCGATGCGACGAAAAATGCATTCGCAAAAAACATGACCGAAAAAACAAAAGAGGTAAGGGCGCACCTCAACCTGCCAGTGTGAGTGACTGATGTTTTGGCATCAAACCGCAAACCGTGAGTTCGACGACCATCTTTGTCTTCAATCATTTCGACTGAATTCATTCGCTACACTCCGTAATTTCTTGCTTCTTACACTGCTACCCGACGCATTCCGTGTCCTGATCACCGATCGCCTGCAAGCATGGCCCTAGAAAAACACTCCGACAATCCGTCCTTGCAATAAATTCGTTTCCGCTCGATCAAATCACCCTTTAGACAACCACTGAAATGCCAAGCGAAGGTTGATAACACTTCGGAGCCAATCTCGAATTTCTATAATTCATTGGAAACGCCGCCCATCTTTTTCGGAAGTGGAGCGTCCTAATGGTAATTTTTGTGCCCCAGTATGTCAACCAAACGACAGTTGTTTGATTACGCTCAGCATTAGATCAACTGGTTTATTTCTTAACATCGAAATATTCAGTGAGTCCCCCACAATGCGAACAACACGATGCCAACACCGCCCGACCACGACTCAGTCCCGGGATCCGCAAAGGCAACCGCCACCATTTCCCGAATCCTCTCCGTTCAGACCGTAATAAGAACGGCGATAAACAAGAACTGGCCACCCAATCTTCGATTTCCCGAGCAAACCGAAGATTGAATTTGGAGAAAAAGTATCGATAAAACGCCGATTGACAATTCCAGCCTCTATCAAGTACATTCTCAGCCTACATGTCACGCGGAGATAACGCACGATGGAGACAGCGTGCTAATTTACCGTGTGGGATGGTCGGGTAGCTCAGTTGGTAGAGCAATGGATTGAAAATCCATGTGTCGGCGGTTCGAGCCCGCCCCTGACCACTTTCAACGATTACAGAGAGCCCGCTTCAACCGAGCGGGCTTTTTTTGTGCCCAGCGACAATTCCTCAGCCGTGGCTGAGAAAAACAGTTGCCCAAGCTCACTGCAACTCGTTAGACTGGGTCTTCGACGAGCCGGCGTCAGACCCAACCCATTCATCTTAACAATGCGGGGGGAGTTTTTTTACGCGGCCACAAGACACTTTCGCTTTTGAAGCATCGCTTTGGTTACATTAGTGATGTGACTTTTAGATAACCATTACCTACGCAGGGCGACCACACCCATGAGAAAATCAAGATTCGTTTCAATTGCAACTCCGATTTGCGCCCTCATCTTTCTCGCGATTGGCATATCATTGGCCAGCGACCCGCCCGCCAAAGAAAAACCGACGATTGCCTTCGTAACGAATCAGATTGCAAGCTTCTGGAATATTGCCGAAGTTGGCGCCAATGACGCCGGAGAAGACTTCGACGTAGATGTCGACGTTCGTTTCCCCAACGAAGCGACCGCGACCAAACAAAAACAAATCGTGGAAGACTTACTTTCAAGCGGAATTGACGCGTTGGCGATCAGCCCTATCGACGCTGTCAATCAACGTAACATGCTCAATGGCTGGGCCGGAAAAATCCCACTCATCACGCACGACTCTGACGCCCCTGAAACCGATAGAATTCTCTACATCGGCGTCGACAATTATGCCGCCGGCCGAACCGTTGGTAAACTAATTAAAGACGCCTATCCCAACGGAGCACGTGTCATCCTGGCCATCGGGCGACTTGAACAAGATAACGCACAAAAACGGCAGCAAGGAGTTGTCGATGAACTTCTCGATCGCGAAGTCAGCTTTGAATGGCGCGACGAAGTAGAAGAAGTCAAAGGAGACAAATTTACAATCCTGACGACACTGGTGGACCAGGGAGCGACACAAGTTGCAAAACAAAAAGCGGAAGACGCCCTCAACACTTATCCCAATGTCGACGTGATGGTGGGACTCTTTGCCTACAACCCTCCTGCCATGCTGCAGGCGATCAAGCAAGCCAACAAATCAGACAAAGTAAAAGTTGCTGGCTTCGATGAAGATGACGCCACTCTTCAGGGCATCAAAAATGGCACCGTGATCGGAACCGTCGTTCAAAACCCCTACGAATACGGCTACCAGTCGGTGCGCATCCTTTCAGAATTATTAAAAGGGAACAAGAAAGTCATTCCAGCAAGTAAATATATCGATGTTCCCGCCAGAGCCGTTACCAAAGACGGTCGTAAGATCGGTGGAAAATCAACCGAAAATGTCGATGAATTCTGGGCTGACCTCAAAGAAAAAGTCGGCAACTAATTCTTCGCCTGAGCAGCGAGTCGCAATTCGGAAACCTGGCAATCACTGCTGAAAACCAGCAATTCGAAACATGCCGAGACCGTACTGTGCCCCCTTCTCGATGTTGATAAAAGTAATTCATTGACTGAAAACCTGCTAGAAGTCCATCGCCTCTCAAAAAGCTTTCCCGGCGTGCGAGCGCTGCATCAAGTCAGCCTCGCACTTAAGCCCGGTGAAGTGCTTTCAGTTATTGGAGAAAACGGAGCAGGCAAGAGCACCCTGATGAAGATTTTAGCGGGAGTCCAACCCGCTGATTCAGGCGACATTTTCATGGATGGTAAAAAAACCTCGTTCGAAACGACTCGGGCCGCGATGGACCACGGCATCGTCTTGATCCATCAGGAATTGAATCTCTGCGACAATTTAAATGTGGGCCAAAACATTTTTCTCGGTCGCGAACCAAGAAAACTAGGCATCGTCAACTCACGGGAAATTAACCGACAATCCGAAGAATTCTTAGACCGCGTTGGATTGTCGGTCTCCCCGAAAACGATCGTTGGTCGCCTGACAATCGGCAAGCAACAGATGGTCGAAATTGCCAAAGCGCTTTCGGTAGACGCCAGAGTGCTGATCATGGACGAACCCACCTCCAGCCTCTCCTCGAAAGAATCTGCCTCCCTGTTCGAACTCATTGAGTCATTGAGGGAGCAAGGCGTCAGCATTATTTATATTTCGCATCGCCTCGCAGAAGTAAAAAGACTTTCTGACCGCGTCGTCGTCTTGCGCGATGGCGAATATTGTCGCGAGTTGATTGGAGACGAGATCACGCACTCCAATATGGTCTCAAGCATGGTGGGACGCGATGTTTCCCAGTTCTACAATCGCACGGCTCATCCGATTGGCGAAACTGTCTTAAAAGTAAATAAACTTACGACGCCTCACTGGCCCAAACACTCCGTCTCTCTGGAGGTCAAAGCGGGTGAAATTGTTGGGCTCGCAGGACTCGTTGGCAGTGGCCGCACCGAACTCTTGAGGAGCATTTTTGGGATTGATCGACCACTCTCCGGCAACCTCGAGGTTAACGGAAAAACCGTCCAGATCCGAAGCCCAAGAGAGGCCGTTGAACACGGAATCGCCCTCGTCCCTGAAGACCGCAAACAACATGGGCTGATTATCGACCTGAGCGTACAAGACAATATCGGGATTGCCGGTCTGCGCAAACACGCCAGCCGTTTCGGATTTGTTAATTTTAAAAAACAAAAATCTGACACGGATACAATGATCCATCGACTCGACATCAAGACCCCCTCTGATCGTCAGATTTCAAAGTTTTTGTCGGGGGGGAATCAGCAAAAGGTTGTTCTTGGCAAATGGCTTTCGATGTCACCTAAACTCCTACTCCTTGACGAACCAACGCGGGGCGTCGACATCGGCGCCAAACAGGAGATTTATCAACTGATCGAGAAACTTGCTTCCGAGTCCATGGCAATCCTCTTTGTTTCGAGTGAACTCGAAGAGGTCATCGGAATATCAGATCGGGCTTATGTAATGCACGAGGGGCAACTCACCGGCGAACTCGACCGGAGCGAATTAAACGAAGAATCAATCATGCGGCTCGCCACCAATACCGCCGAGCTTGAAGAGGCTAAAATATAATGGGTGATCGTGGAACAGGCCTGTTGAAAATTGCAGGCATCACAACGTTGCTGTTGGTGCTGTGGTGCATCCTAATTTGGGAATCGCCGCTGTCATTTCTTACTCCCAACAATCTTGAAAACCTACTCCGCCGAACGGCGCTTTACGGCGTGCTCGGAATCGGCGTGGCGTTTGTGATTATCTCCAGCGGCATCGACCTTTCTATCGGTTCGCTAGTGTGCCTCGCAGCCTGCTTGCTCGCGTTGTTCCTTCAAGTCGATTACGTTCCAGTCGGGCAAGTGGACGTGTGGCAGGTCAGAGTCGAAGACTCAACAATCTCGGTCGCAGCAGATCATGGATTTACCCAAGGCGATGAACTCTGGTACTACAAAGACCGGCGAAACAAAGGCCTAGTCAAAGTCGTCAACGTAGGCGCAACCACCCAACTCAATGGCAGATCAATAGCTACTCTCACCGTCGATCCACCGCCAAAACGAGACCAAGATTCGCGAGAGACGAAACCGCTTGGTAAAATTTCATCCACGTTTGACGTCACTGATTACCAAGGCAGCCAAACAACACTCGAATCCGACGCCCCAGATCTCAAGCACAACGATAAAATTCTCTTCGTGCATGCCAGTGAAACGCCTCGAGAAAAAACCGTCGACCGCAAGGGCGATGGAAATCAACTAGTGCTCACTGATGAAGACTCCGGGCTAAACGCAGAGTTTCGTGCTGTCCCAATCCGAAAAATACCGTTCATGTCAATTCCCTTAGCGATTCTCTCAGTCTTCGGGATCGTGCTTAGCCTTGGAATCATTCACGGCATCTTAATTACGCGATTAAAATTGCAGCCGTTCGTCGTCACTCTTTGTGGCTTACTGATTTATCGCGGACTTTCGCGCTGGCTCACCAATGACCAAACCGTCGGATTTATTGAATATCAGGAAACCCTAGGCGAAGTCGCCACCGGACGCTGGGAAACAGGCATCCAATTTATGCCGGTCAAGGTCAACCCAGTGGACGGGGCAGATTCCTGGAAAATTGTTTGGGACTCGGCCGAAGGTGCGCAGATGTTCGGAATCCCATACTCCTTCTTCATTTTCCTCACGGTCATTGTCACCGCAATCATATTTTTGAATCTGACCGTTTGGGGCCGCCACCTGCAAGCGGTCGGCCGCAACGAAGAAGCCGCTCGATACTCAGGAATCAGCACTCACCGAATCACGACATTGGCATACATGCTCTGCGCCGTTCTTACTGGACTTGGCGGAGTCATGTTCGCAATCGATTCCAACTCCATCGCGCCGTCGAGTTTTGGCAACTTCTTTGAACTCTATGCCATCGCGGCTGCGGTTCTCGGAGGCTGTAGTTTACGCGGAGGAGAGGGGAGTATTCTCGGGGTCGTCGTTGGCACTGCATTAATGCAAACGCTCTACAATTCGATCGTGCTGTTGAAAATCCCCGACGAACTGGAATTCACGATTATTGGAGCTGTCATTCTCTTTGGCGTAGCCGGTGACGAATTAGCAAGGATGCTGGCCGCAAAATTTCGCTCCAAAGAAGCTTAACCCGCAAAAGTAGTTCGACCAGAATATTGAGTACGAAAACACATTCGATTCGGTTTTACTGCCAGTCCAACTAAACCCAGCAGCCCGTCACCCTCCTCAGACCCAGCGCCCAAGGCCAACCAACGGGCCGCAAGCCCGCTGCGATTTCTTTAGGTATTTTTTTGAATGCCACATAGAACGTTGGTACAGCGGTACATCCGTTGCGGCTGCGCTTCGTCGTTGCGACCTGAAACTTTTTTCAATCTCTCGCTTCCCCAGCCACTTAATTCCGATCTCTTTCAAAATAGAAATAACAGTGCGCCCTGAGCAGGGCTTCCTCTTGCAAGTTGGTTTCGAAGGATTGGGAACAACTAACAGGACAAAACGATCGAACTATGTCGCTTCCAACGCAACTCAAACAACTGAACCAATCCGTCGAAGACAAAGTCATTTCCTGCTGGAGACTTGGAAGTCAAGTTTCTGGAAGTAGGTGGTACAGCATTTTTCGAGCCGCACCCAAAACCTACTCACAGGAGTCTGAACACGATTTCGTTCTGAAAATCATCAACCCCGAACTCTCGACCGAATTGGTGCCACGAGCGATTGATCGCCTCGGCCGAGAGGCACACGCGACCGAACAGATCATCCAGCCCAACGTCATCCGTTTACTCGATGCAGAGTTGGATCAAGCCCCGTTTTTCCTGGTGCAACCATGGATTTCTGGGCGTTCACTGGACAGCCTCCTCTCGCGAGCTCCGCACCTTTCGCTTTCTCGTATGCTCTGGGTGCTGCGACAAACGGCGGAGGGAGTCCGTGCGGGCCACGAGAAAGGCCGGGTTCACCTTGGGATTGACCCGTCTCACGTCATCATTGGCAGCACAGGGAGAGTCTCCCTATTGGGCTGGTCAAATTCCCACATGGAAGGTGAAGCTACGTGGCTTCCGCATGACCGATTACAACTCGCTAGGTATACTGCACCCGAATGCTTTGAAAATAATTATCGAGCCAATGTTTTGAGCGATGTCTACGCTCTAGGTTCGATGATCTACCATGCGATTGCACTGAGACCGCCGTTTGAGGGGCAGACGATCGACGCGGTAAAAAATCACCATCGGGAATCGATCGCCGAAGATTTAGTTTTCATGCAACCCGACTGCCCCATCAGACTCAGCAGCCTCGTCCAACAAATGCTGATCAAAAACCCATCGGCGAGACCGTCGTTTCGCGAAGTCCTTAACGAGTTGATTTCAATTGAAATCGAGTATTTGAGCGACTCGACACTGCTGCGACTTTGAAAGTTAGCTTCCAGCTATCGTCCGTCCTCGAACCACCACAGGGCAGTCAACGACCTATTTACCCCCCCGGGCCGCGACAAATTCCTTGAACTTCGCGAGCGTTTCTTCGCTCACGTGATGCTCCATCCCCTCGGCATCGACTTCGGCGGTTGAGGACGTGATCCCGAGTGCCACCAGAAACTCATAGACGATTCGGTGGCGTTCCATCGAAGCCTCGGCCATCCGGCGGCCCTTCCGTGTTAGTTCGATAGGGCCGTAAAGCTCTCTCGCTAAATACCCGCCAGTTTTAAGACGGGAGACTGTTTTTGTAACCGTCACATGGCTAACTGCAAATCTTTTTGCCAAATCGACGACCCGACACACTCCACGCTCATTGATCACCTGTAACACGGCTTCGACATAATCTTCTGCCGTTTCTGTACGGTGATCCCGACGTGTTCTCACGTGCGGCCTCGAATTCTCTGACATACAAACCTCGCCCACCCCAAAAACCCATGGCCAACTAAATCCCCCCAGACGCCAACTACTTGACAAAGCTGAGAAGAGACTCCAGAATGAGACTTACAAATTGTAGCCAAGGCTACACTTTGTGCAAGCTCGAAAATTAAATTAGAGACTCAGGCACATGAAACACCAACGGTTTAACTTGTCAAAGTACTTCGGGATGATACTCCTGCTCCTGGGTGCATGGATCTCCGCTTCTGATTCGAAAGCTCAGGGACAGGATAGAACCTCGTCTAAAAAGCTGACACTTGTTTGCTCGACCACACAAATCGCGGATTTCGCGAGGAACATTGTCGGCGACCGCTGGGAAGTTATTTGCGTATTAGCACCGGGCGAGGATCCTCATACATACGAGGTCGGGAACGACGATGCCTTGTCAGTTGCCCGAGCGGACCTCTGCCTGGAAAACGGATGGAATCTGGAAGGGCATTCCTGGATGAAGCGATTGGCGACGAACGCGAATAAACCACTGGCAACCTGCATCGCAGGCGTCAGTCCGTTAATGCTGGACTTAAACGGCGAGACGGTCAATGATCCTCACGCTTGGTTCGACACAAAAAACGCCGCAATTTATGTCAACAATATTCGCAAAGCCGTCAGTCAGATCGATCCTTCTCATGCGGACGAATATCACGCTCGAGCCAAACTCTATTTAATTCAGATTCGTGCGCTCAATCAATGGATCGCCCGTCAAGTCAACGTCATTCCCAAATCGCGACGAATTCTCGTTACGCATCACGACGCTTTTGGTTACTTCAGTCAAGCGTACGGCTTTCAAGCCATCAGTCCGGTCGGTTGGACAACGGGTGAATTAAGCGGCGTTGCAATTGATCAAAAACAAAACATCGTCAAGCAAATCCGCAAACTTGGTGTTAAGAGTATTTTCATCGAGACGACGATCAACCGCGAATTACTTGACGACATTGCGCGCGAAACTGGGATCACCGTCGGCGGTGAACTTTACTCCGATGCCATGGGAGGGCAGGGGACTGCGGGCGAAACTTACATCGGTATGATGCGCGAAAATGTCTTGACGATCGTTGAACACCTTAAATAAGCCGGAATATCCCATGCGTCCTATTCTTGCTATTCTGCTTTCGAGCCTATTAATCGGGGGAGTTTATGGCTACCTCTCGTTCTCCAATAGCCTTCGTCGACCGCCGATCACCATTGAGGTGACTGAGGCCGATGGGAATTACACGCTCGAAGTCGAACGGACATTCCGCTGTGTGGCCGACTCAATTCTCGAGGAACCCTCTCTCTCCGTTCAGTTTGGAGAAAACAGTATCTATCTACGAGAGGATGAAATCCCAATCGAAGAACGAATTTTGATTGGTCCTATTGAAGGTGTCGAGGAAGGGGAAAATGAGTTTCTGATAACCGCCACCATGGACGAGTTTTTCGAAAACTTAGGCGTGGTAAAAGTCACTGTCTACCGCAACGATACCCCTTTGGTATCCAAGATGTTTGCCAGTGAATCAGGTTTGACATCCATCAGCGGACCAATTGTTTTTGACTCCCGGAAAAACGAATCCCCATCCCATCAACACTGACCTCCCTCGATTGAACCTTTCCAAAGATGAGGCAATGCAAACTTGACTGAAAATCCGACAAATCGAAATCTCGCTACGCCGACGGCGGCCATCGAAGTCAGTCAACTGACGGTAAGCTATGGTCCGGTCCCGGCGCTGTTGGATATCTCGGTCACCATTGAGCCGGGAAAACTCGTGGGGGTCATTGGCCCCAACGGATCCGGTAAATCTACGCTAATTAAGTCAATTCTCGGCTTCATAAAACCCGACCTCGGAGGCGTCAAAATATTTGGTGAAAATGTCGCCAACGTCAAAGGGAAAATTGCCTACGTGCCGCAACGCGGGTCGGTCGATTGGGATTTCCCAATAACAGTGCGTGAGGTCGCCGTGATGGGGAGGTATGGAAAACGCCGTTGGTGGAGAGACTTAAAAAAAGAGGACTATCAACTGGCTGATGCCGCGCTTGAAAAAGTTCGCATGAGTGAATTTTCGCGGCGGCAGATCGGGCAATTGTCGGGAGGTCAGCAACAGCGAGTCTTTATGGCGCGTGCACTGACTCAGAATGCGGATATTTTATTACTCGATGAACCCTTTGCTGGAGTTGATGCGGCAACCGAGCGTGCCATCCTCGACGTCTTGCAAGCCACGAAACAACAGGGGAAAACAGTCATCGTTGTCCATCACGATCTCTCTACCGCCGCAGAGTACTTCGACCAAATCATCCTACTCAAACAACGACTATTTGGGTTTGGGAGCCCCCAGCAGGTGCTCAATCCGAAGCTATTGGCCGATGTCTACGAAGGCAATATGAAAATTTTTGCGGAGCTTTCGAGTTCAGATTAACTCCCGTACAAACAACCCCAGACCAAGAACACCCCCTTCACGGCCCCTGACTTTTAACAATCACCAATTTTAACAATCACCA
>JAPKBL010000160.1 GCA_028823415.1 Mariniblastus sp. | reverse complement strand
CAACTGCGATTCCAACTGCGATTCAGAAAAATAAAGAAACAGGCCTGTGGAAAACTTGCGAATCTTAAATCTCGACCTGCATAACTGGACTTTCCAAGAGTTTTTGGAGCAGTTAGAAGCGGGCGTGGTTGTCACTCCCAACATTGACCATTTCGTGAAGTTGCAAAAAGACAAAGAGTTTTACGAGTGCTATGTGAATTCTGAGCACATTGTTTGCGATAGCCGAGTCATTCAGTTGTTGTCAAGATTTTTATATCCGGGCAAAGGGGTCGCGGAGCAAATTGCGGGCTCGGATTTATTTCCTGCCTATTGCGAGCATCACAAAGATAACACGGACAACGTGAAAGTGTTTTTGCTGGGCGGTACTGAAGCATCGGTGGAAATCGCCATGCAAAATATAAACCACAATACAAACAGCAATGTTGTCGTCGCTGGTTATTCTCCTCCGTTTGGTTTTGAAAAAAGCGAGGAGGAGTCAAAGAAAATCGTGAGTATGGTAAACGACTCTGGTGCGACTGCGCTCGCCGTTGGGGTGGGTGCTCCCAAGCAAGAAAAATGGATCTTTGCTCATAAAGATAACATGCCTGACGTTAAATTATTTTTTGCGATCGGCGCTACCATTGATTTTCAGGCTGGTGCTGTCAAACGTGCCCCGCGGTGGATGGTTAACGCAGGGTTGGAATGGTTTTATCGAATGATAAAAGAACCGGGACGGTTGGTTAAGCGTTACCTGATCGACGATCTTCCCTTCCTTTGGCTAATCGTAAAACAAAAACTGGGGCTGTACCGCAATCCTTGGGAATCTTGAAAATTCGCTGGGGTCATGGGCTGGGAGTCATAAAAAAGCACTGAATTTAAAAGTGTGAACTCCATCTTCTCAATTTAACACGGTGCCAGATTAGCCTCGATTCTCCCGCGTGTCAGAATTCGGGAAGAGTTGGAGGATCCCATTTCCGGAAAATATCATGTGGCTCAAGGTAAACGACTCAAACTAAATGTCTTTCTAAAACACGCAAAGCGACGGGGAAATGGTTGAGAGCATCCATTAATTCTTGGGGTAAATAGATAAATTATATCCGCCACCCGGGGGCCTCAAAAAAGCGACTTGACTTGTTGGTGTGTGACGCATACTATGTATGGCATAGCAAAAGGTTTTAAGGAGTTTGTCATGAAGCTTGAACGAGAGATGATGCGAGGGGCGGGGCCAACGGCGGTCATGCATTTGCTCAGCGGAGATGAAATGTATGGGTATGAAATCGTGGAGCGGCTCGCCAGTCAATCGGCGGGCGTTTTTGAGATGGGCCAATCCACGCTCTATCCAATGTTGTACAACCTTGAGGGGAAGGGGTTGGTAAAGTCTCGGGAGAAAAAGGGGGATAACGGGCGGAAACGCCGTTATTACCGTCTGACTGCGAAGGGTTGTCGGAAATTAGAGGCCGATCGGAAGCAGTGGACCTCCCTCATCGACGGTCTGTCCGCGCTGGGGGTAACGCGCGTTTCGAATCCCGTGTCATGTCTTTCCTAGAAGGAGGTTGCGATGAGTCAAGTGACCACACCAGAACGCCGTTCAAAACTTTTAAACAGGCTATTTGCAAAACCAGTTATCGGAAGACTGTCCTGGAAAAAGCAGCTCAAGCTGAGTGGCCTTCCGGAGGAGGTCCAGTCGATTCTGACGGAGGTCATGTCTCGATGCTGGCTTACTAGAGGCGAAAAAGCGTTTGTCGTCGAGGAGCTAATTGCTCATTTCGTCGATGGAATGGATCGAGATGTAACCGCACAACAGCTAGTCGAAGACTTTGGTGACCCTGCAGTGGCTGCAAAATTAATTCAATCTTCCAAACGGCAAAATCGACCTTTCTGGAAGAAATCCCTTCATGCTTTTGGTTATGGAATCATCGCTCTGATCGTAGCCTACGCAGGTGTCTGGGTCTTTTATCATCAAGGTGTGCCGGTTATCTCAACGGATTACGTTGTTCAATTAAACTCGGGGATCGCGGATGTCGCTGATTCTGAAAAAGCCTGGCCAATTTATCGACCCATGTGGACAAAATATAAGTTTTTAGAGGGCCAGGTAATTCCTGAAATCTGGATCTGGGAGGGAGGAGGTGAAAGAAGCTACCCGTCTCGGTTTGTCCAGAGTGAAGACCCGGGGTGGGAAGCTGCAAAGACAGCATTTTACGAGCATCAGGATTTAATAGATTCTTTTCGGGAAGGAGCAAAGCGACCGTATTTTGGAATTGAATTAAAAGCAAACCAAGACGAATATTCCGAGGAAGATTTTGCTGCACTGTTTCCTAATTCGTCTCGCGGTGATTCCGAGGATAGCGTAGTGGAGGAAGGTGGCGATGGGGCATCAGGGCGATTGCTTGATGAATCGCTTGTTTGCATCTTGCTTCCACATGTGCAGCATTTACGTGATGCCGCGCGTTTATTTGTGTTCGATATTCAATTGGCAATCGAAGAGGGAGATTCAGACCGGGTAGTGCAAGATATCGAAACGATGCTTGGGTTGGCGAGACATGCTGCAGAAGGGCGTGTTCTGGTTTGTGGTTTAGTCGGCTATGCAATCTCGGGAATGGCATTTTCTGAGATTGAAAGTATTGTTATTGAAGATCTCGATTTTTTTAATGAGCAACAGCTGCAAAAACTACAGTTGGCAGTTCGTAGTGCCAAGTTTAAAGACTGGATTTCCTATGACGGTGAGGCATTGATGGTCAGCGATATTATTCAACGTATTTACACGAATGATGGCCAGGGTGACGGTCACATGACTCCTCAAGGGTTGGAGATCATGTCAGCGTTGGGCGTTATGAACTTGCCGGGCATTTTAAGTGGCGGATTGTCTGAAAAGGAAAGCTGGGAGTCTTTCGCTGAGAATGTTATTGGGCCGCTCGGCCTTTTTACGTTTGCAACAAGAGGTGAGGTTGCCGCCAAGGCAGATCAGCTTTTTGAAGCCGCCAGTGCCGACTTAAACCGCCCCATGTGGGTTGGGAAGTCAAAAGACATTTACAAAGAGTTAGATCTTGAAAAATGGAAGTATACACTTCTGCTGCATGTCTTGCCCGCGACCGAGAATATTCGCAAAGCAATGGATCTGTTGATTGCACGCCAAGAAGGAGTGCTCGGAGCAATTGCGCTACAACGTTTTTACCTTGCTAATAGAGCGTGGCCAAATTCGTGGGATGAAATTCCCCAAAGCGCGCTCCCGCGGTCACCAGTAGATCAGCTGACGGGGAAACCCTTAATCTTCAAAATCGTCGATCAAAGTCCGCTAATCTACAGTTTAGGATACGATCTTGACGATGATGGAGGTGTTACGCCGGAGGGCGTTAAGCCCGCAGCCTACTTGCCGAATGTACAAAACGATGGCAAATCTGATGGGGACTGGATAGTTTGGCCTACCAATGGTGACGAGGATGAGTAGTGTTCTTCGAGGGGCTAGTGAGTTTTTCTAACGGCCTAATTACTGATTTTTCCCAAGCGCTGAAGCCCGGTCGCCAGAAACTCTTGAATGGCTGGCGGATCGGCTTTCGCTCGTTTCCAGTAACGGAAATTAATGGAGCTGGTCATGCTGGATTCAGCGGGTAAGTCAGGATTTTCTTTTGCTTTTGAAAAAAGTAAGGTAGCCTGATGGGAACACAATCATAGTGGAGAGGCTAATGAACGGATCAAAAAGTAGCGTCTTGAGAGATTGGAATTCACAGATCAGCGCGGCGATGTTCGTTCTGGCTTTGGTGTTCGGAGTAGCTTCCCTGCAAGGTCAGGAAACCACTGATCCAGTCATTTTTCCACAGGACGATATTTTTGGCAGAGCTGCAGAGAGTGGAAATCTCATCGAAGTTTTTACGGCGGCGGATGTTTCTGAAAAAGCGAAACAAGCGGTGGTTGAGACGTTGGCGGCAGCATCCAACGCCTGGGGTTCTTCGGGAAGGCTTGAGTACTGGGTCTTGGGCACAGATCGAGACGCGGCGCTGCAACTGGGATTGAAGTTCTGTGAGCGGCGTGTGGCACGTGGGCAAATGACGCGTCGTGAATGTTTGGCGGACAACGACAATCGAGACCATGGATTTCTGATGTATCAGGAAATCGGTGCGAAGGCGCTGGCAACGGGCATGCCAAGTGGAAGTGCGGGCCATAACGGTGGCGCTGAATGGGGGTTCCATCGAATGACCTCCTCGTTGCCGCTCGGATTTGCGGGTGTTTTGAATATTGCGGGTGAAGATGAACAGGTGACCATTTTTCACGAGTATTGGCATTCGGTTCAGAACTCGTTTATTCAAACGACAAATCACAGGAAGCGACATAAATTAATGGGGCCTGTCTGGTTCGTTGAGGGGGCTGCTGTTGCCATGGCGGAGTTGACCACGGCAGAGCTTCGAGAATCCGGGAAACTACCCAAGTGGAATAATGCTTCCTACCGTTGGCCCACTCTCGAGCAACGAATGACCGACAAAATGAAGTTGATTCAGTCAAAACGAAAAACCTGTCCAACCGCACTCCCCAATTCCTATGACGACGATTGCCGCCAACTTGCGTACGAAGGAGGTGCCTGGGCTATCGCCTATTTAATCAACAGGTCAGGTCGAGACGTTTTACTCAAGTCATTTCATCCGCGGGTTGAAAAGCTTGGCTGGGAAGAGGCGTTTCTGCAAACCTTTGGGCAGAGCTCCCAAGAATTCAAAGCAGAATTTGAGACCTTTCTCGATTTAGGCATCGAAGAGCAGCTCAAGGTGTTGACGGACTAAGCTGAGTCTTCGGCAATTATTTGAGGAAGTGCGGAAGTCAAATTCTAGGAATCTAATGAACCGGAGATCAAATCCTGCGTCCGCTGCCAAGTGACCTCGGCAACTTGCTGGCCGAGCCGTTCGCCGTTGAGATCGCCGTCAGCGAAGTGGATGCCACCATAGCGTCGGGAGACCCCCGCCTCTCTCGCGGCGTAGGTAAACGTATCCCAAGTTAGGGTGACACTCTGGTTGGGGGTAACGCCCGGTTCGAATCTGGATTCTCCCGGTTCAAAACTAACCGAAGCTCCAAAATCATTACTGCCACTGAATCGTTGGAGGATCGCGGCACCGGCGGCGCTAAAGGAACTGTGGCCTGATGGGTATTCCGAGAATGGAGGAGAGGGGTGACCGCCGGGGGTTTGATAGGTCAGGAAATCTGTTGCAAGAATAGTCTGAGTGAATCCCTCTGGGGTCCAGGCGTCGATCGCAAAGCCATCGAGTTCTTGATTGAATTCGCCAATTAGACCGAGTTGCCCCAATTCTCGAATGGCGCGAACGGGTCGCACGTAGTCGTAATGGACCTTGGCGTCCCACGTAGCGATACCTGCGTCGAAAATGGCATTGGAAAGTGCGAGAAACATCTTCGCGTCTTGATCGAGCGAGTGATTGTCCCTTGCCGACACGTACTGTCCAAATGTCAGCCAAGTCCCAGGTGGAAAGGCGGTTTCATTGGCGTCTTCCCAGAATTCAGCAATTAATTTCTGATCATCGGTAAGGTTGGAACTGGTTTCAATCAAAGTTTCAGCTTGAGAGATGAAAACTGGATTGATGACGGTGCCAATTAGATTTTTATTTATGTCTAGCTCTGTACCATCGCTTAAAGTAATCGTGGCATTTTCGAGGTCGGTGGTTCCATCGACCAGTAGAAACGGCTGTGGTGGTTCGGTTCGGAATTGATCTGAACTGGACAATGCGAACGGAGTGACCTGAGTCCATTGAGGTGTTAAGAATTTTTGTACCTTGATGGCTGATTCGGGAGGACTGTCGATAGGCACTCGTTCCGGCGTCCATTTTTCAATATCGACTGCCGCGCCGACTGGGTTGGAGGGCACGTAGCCGGTGGTGTCTGAGTAGGGTTGTCCATTGCCATTGACGTCAGTGCCGGTTTGGTTTGATCCGTCTGCATGGCGAAAGGCGAGGATTGCGTCAGCCATTAGATTGCCAACCCCCGCAGGTGTTTCTGGATTTCTGGATTGGTCAGCGGGGTTGTAGCCTAAATCAGTCATCAAAGACTGAAACGAATCAGTCTGTGTTGCGAATAGATCATCGAGCACTCGGAAGGCGGCGAAACTCATCGCCTCGGCTTTGTTTTCGGCTGTGTTTTGGCTGGCTGGGCGTTGCAGTTGGTCGTCAAGTTGCGTGGAAATTGCTGTTTCGTCATAGGCTGACCAGGCATCGTAGATTGCGGTATGCACCATCGCATAGGCTCGCGAAGCGATGGTGGGTCCCGGATCTGTTTCGGCGACGGCCAATTGTGTCACTTGATCCCACTGGACCGAAAGGCTAGGAGTCGGATCGGCAACCTGCACAGTTTGTGATTGGGGATCCAGATTTAGCTCAATGAAATTAATTCCTAATTGTCTGCCAAATTCTGTCGCTGCATTTTGAATTTTTTCAGTGAAATCAAAATTCATTGAACCCAATTGTTGGACAAATGAATTCCGAATTGAGCTAATCATATCTTCGGCCCTAGAGAGGCCAGTTTGTTCGACCGAACGAAGTTTCGCTGAAGTGGGCAACTCGTTTGTATTGTCAATGGAACTGCTGTCGATTCCAACGCTGGAATTGAGTTTAAATCGTTTCTTGAATTTTGAAGATACTGATTCGAAATGGTCGTTGTGGACTCCCATCGCAATCTTAGTTTTTCCACCAAAATTAGAATCAGCAATCGCGACGGAATCGGAACCGGCTTGTGAGCTAATCAGTGTTTTATCGTGAACAATGATCGATTGAAGTATGATCAGGTCGTCTCCCCGACCGCCCGTGACACAAAGGTCGTCGTCGATCGACATGTCTGAAACAAATACGAGATCGGAGCCCGATGAGCAATTGATTCGAAGGTCACCCCCAATTGCATTTGCGGTTTCAGGATCGCCCATTAGAAAAAGGGTGTCGTTGCCGTTGGCAAGTTGAATTGAGATGTTTCCAGCAATTCTCTGGCTCTGCATGTCAAAGGCGACGAGATCATCGCCAGCACCCATACGGACGAAGACGTTGTCTAGCGAGGTCAAGTTGATTCGTGTTTCTTTGTTTTTGGAGAACTCGATTCTCGTGTCAGCGCTACCTTCGATAGTCGCGATGTTGTTCGAGTCAAGCGAAAGACTTATCTCGTTGCTGTCGTTATCACCGCGGATAAATAGGTTGTTGGAAATTAGATCGACGCTCACTACCCCCGCCAGCATCTGACGGGTTTCCAGAGCATGGTAGTTCAGGTTTGATTTTTGACGCGTTCTAGGCGAGGGATTTGACATCACATTTTCTTTTAAATTCGTAGCCCGCTCCCGCTTGGTTCGTTATCAGATTACGGTATGGGCCCGAGAAAAAGTCAACAAAACGGGCGTCTAAATATGAAATTGAATGATTTTCTCTGATTTTGAACGATTGCCCAGGCAACCGTTGGCAAGTCTGGACCTTTCAACGGGTCGCTCAATTCCGGCTTCTGCTTCGTCATCCCGGAGCCGAATGCCCTTCTCGCGGTAATGCGACTAGGTCGCCGAGGGGTAAACGCAACGGAGGGTTAGGTTAAGCCGCCCGCCAATTCTTCGATGACCTCGATCGCCAATTTGACATCTGCCTTGGTGGTGTCGAATTGTCCAATCGTGAACCGAATGACAAATTTTCCATCGTGAGTCGTCTGCGTCAAATAAATGCGACCGTCTGCATTGATCTTTTCGATCAAATCGCGGGTCTTTTGGTCAGCATCCTGACCGGGCGGTTCGAAACGAAAAGTAAACAAAGAAAACATAGGGGGAGTGATAATGGAGAAATTGTCCAGCTTTTCTATTTCCTCAGCGGCCTCCCCTGCCCACTTAATGTGATTGCGTATTTTTTCCTGTAGCCCATCAAGTCCGTGGCTCCTCATTAAGAACCAAAGCTTCAAGGCACGAAAGCGGCGCCCTAGCGGGATGCACCATTCCGAGTAATTGTCGATTCCATCTTGTTCGAGTGTTTGTAGATAAGAGGGTTTGATGGCGAGGGTTTTGATTTGATCTTTGGGTTCTTTGAGGAATTGAATGGAGCAATCAAAATTTGCCCCGAGCCATTTGTGAGGATTGAAAACGAGACTGTCAGCCAGTTCGACCCCTTTCCAGATCGAGCGAAACTCAGGGCAGATCATTGCTGAACCGGCCCAGGCTGCATCGACATGCGAGTACAGGTCGTTTTGTTTAGCGATTTCGAGGATTTGATCTAGTCGATCTGATGCGCCGATCGAGGTTCCACCGATGCAACCAATGACTCCGGCGGGTAACAACCCATTAGCTCGATCGGTCTCAATCGCCGACTGAAGGCTGGAGGGACACATGGCCCAATCTGAATCAGTTTTGACTTTGACTAAATTATTCTGGCCGATACCGGCAAGTCTAACCGCTTTGTCGATGGATGAATGAGTTTGCTCGGAGGCATAAATGCGAAGGATGGGCATGCCGGAGAGGCCTTCTTCGATTCCCCGCCAGTTCAATGCCCTCTCACGCATCGTCAAGACGGCGGACAAAGTCGCGGAAGTCGCGGTGTCTTGAATGACCCCGCGAAAATCGACTGGAATCGCGAGTGCTTGACGCAGCCAATCGACCATCGCCGTTTCGAGTTCGGTGGCGGCGGGTGAAGTTTGCCATAGCATGCATTGAGCAGAGATCGCATTGGCAAGCTGCTCCGCGAGCATGGATGCGGGTGAGGCATTGCTACTGAAGTAGGCAAAAAATCTCGGGTGCTGCCAATGGGTCATCGAATCGGGGACAAGCTTAACAAAATCGGCAAAAATATTTTCGAAGGGCTCAGCGGATTGCGGAGGTTCGGTAGGGATTTTTCTCAGAAAATCTCCGGGGACCACGTTGGGGCGGATTGGGCGGTCGCGAAGGGTCGCATGGTATTGAGCAGCCCACGCCGCCGCTTTGGCAGACCAGATAGGGAGTTCTTCGTATTGCATAGGAGTCAATTAATTTATGGTTACAGAAACAAAGTCCGCTGCGGCAGAATAAAGGAACTCATTTCCAGCGCGATGA
>JAPKBL010000049.1 GCA_028823415.1 Mariniblastus sp. | reverse complement strand
GTCTCCAGAGGGCGTTTCAGTTTCGAATATCAGTTTCGAATATCAGTTTCGAATACTTCCCTGTCCACCGCTAACGTTTAACTGGGTCGGCGCTGAGCCGCGGAGTTTCTCCAGCAAGTTGGATGTTTCGTTGTGCCCTTGAAGCGAGGCGTGGATCACCAGCACTCTTGAGGGTTGATAGTAGTGAATGGATGCATTACCGCCGTTGTTTCGCCATGAATTTGGGTGGATCACCGTCGTGATCAAATCGACTAGATCTTGCCCATGATCCCAAGGTGGTGCTAAGTGGCCTCCAATTAAATAAAAGATTCGATCCGGCCCTCCGCTGACACAGTTTAGCGAGTCATAGGTCGTGACTGCTGAATTCCACATTGATTTTTCGAGATCAGCTTCGTCCGTGGATTCTAATAGCGAGGTTAAGCTATTCGATGTTTCGTCGTCCTTGGTCGCCGCGCTTTCGGTAACCTCAGGCACTTCGGGTTTCGAATTCCCTGATAGTGTGAGATCTCCAGCTGTCCTTTTTTCCTTGCGGGCTTTACGTTTCAGACTATTTTCAAAATCGTTTGAGTACGTTGCGAGACGTTTTGCAATTACTACCCGCATGCCTTGAAGCTGCAAGCTCTCGTCGAACCGTGGAGCAATGACGATTTCAAGGTGTAACTGGCAAAGATTGTAGATCGCAATGCGTTCGGTTTGTGGATCCGGCGATTTGGAGAGTTTCATGAAGACTTTCAAGTCTTTGCGAAAGTCACTTACCCCGCGAACTTTGACCTTAGTTGTTTTTGAATTATCGGCGCACACTACTGATGAGGGGTCGCGGATAAGCATCGATACTGCCAAGCAAATTAAGCAGCCGATCGTCATGCGCCGTGAAAACAGATGCCTGGCGTTGCAATGGGCAGATTTCATGGGGGGCTCTCATTGATTGGTAAATAGCAGTACCGATTCTATTCCAGCAAGACAATCGCATCAAATCTTCAGCGTAACAAAACAGCTCTTTTCCGCCGGATCCGTACTAGACAGTTGTTATTGAATCCGAATCAGCATCCCCAGCGGCTTCGAATTTACCCAGCAGATAGCCGATACCCCAGTTTTGCGTAATGGCCCCCGCCATTAAAAAAGCGATTGCTGCTCCCCAGCAGACATCACTTGGCCAATGAGACATCGAGGTGATTCTCTGAATCGATGCCAGGAAAGCGAGAGAAAAGAATAGCCAGCGACCGCGTGGGAAGAGCCACGCTAATCCGATGGCGAGTCCCCACGCCGTGGCGGTGTGCGCCGAGGGGAATGACTGAATTGCGTAGGTGGGGAAATTGGCACGATCATCTGAAAAAAAACCAAGCCAAGTTGCATCAACGTCTTCCGGGAATTTAGGAGTCCTGTCTGCTTGAAGATAGGTTAGCGGTCGCCGTCGAGCGAAAAGTAATTTCAATAAATGAACCACGATCGCGGGCCACAAAGCGCAAATGACAACGCGCGGGATGGACCGGCGGTGGGAGGCTGCAAGGACCCAAATGGCAATCGCCGCAAGAACGACGCCAAAGCCGTGAGCGAATAATTCCGAGAGGGTAATGACCCGAGTTAAATCCCCGGGAACTGAATCTTCAAATTGATGGCCATAAAATGCGAAATCGAAGGGCAGCAGAATGAACCCGAGGCCGGTCAGCAATAATGCGTGAAGCCATATTCGTCTGGCAGGTGCATGAGCCTGTCCAGATAGAGGGGTGGAATTCAGTGGATGTGCACTCGTCATCATTGAATGATTACCCAAAAACCCAAATCAACCAAGATCAGTTTTGGTGTTTAGACATCCGAATCGTTAACCTCCGGGACGTCCGATTCGGTCACTCCCTTGCGATTTAGAAACCAGAATATCGCACCGAGAGCCGCGACGCAGAGCAAGCAGAATCGGAAGGCGAATCCGACGATAACGCCAGTTTCAAAGGAAAACGCCTCGTAAAGAAATTTCAGCGCTAACTCCATTCCTCCGAGGCCCCCTGGAAGCGGTGCGGCATTGGCGACCATAGAAATCGGCTCGATCAATAAATGGTCGCGGACTGATGGAGCTGAGTCGGTTAATCCGATGGCCAGAGAATAAATCGAAATCACAAAACAAAGATTGACGCCCAAGCTCATAGCAGCGGCCGTTAGAACTGCTTTTGGCTGACTTCGGTAAATCAGAACCACATCGGATAATCTGGAAATTAGATTACCGATTCGGGGTAAACGGAGAAGGCGATCGAACGTCTTGGTTTTCGCCAATTGGGGAGCAAGGAAAACGCTGACGACTCCCCCCATGCAAATTGCGGTGACTCCTAAAGCCACTCGGCAAGCGTAATTAAGCGTCTGAAGTTTTCCGGGGTGCGAGGTGGCAATATCGTCGAAGTCGAGAAGCAGGAATGCCATCGATGCGAAGGAGAAAATGGTAATGAGGCCAACCATCCGGTCCGCCACTACCGAGCAGATCGCTTCGGGCATGCGATCTTTCACCTGTCGAGTGACATAGAATGCGCGTAGGGTATCAGTGCCAATTATTCCGAAGGCGAATAATCCAAAGAAAGAGCTAATGAATCCAATGCGAATTGCATCGAAATAGGTGAATGGTAAGCCTAAGGCGCGGACCATCACTCGCCATCTTAAAAATGAAATAAGATTTGCCAGAATGCAGCTAATGAAACCGAGGCCAACCCAACCCCAATTTTTAGGCTGGGAGAAGAATTTCTCAAATTGATCGTCTTTTTGAGCGGTTGTAAAGAGATACCACAGAATACCGATCGAAAGCGAGAACTTGATCAGCGTAATCAGTTTGCGTTTGATGTTGTCGTTCACTGAAGATCAACGCTGAAAAAACAAGTAACGAGTTGAGAAGTGCCATCGCGAAAACGTCTAGTTTCTAAAATGGCTCTAATTAATCAGGTGCTTATTCCAATGGTCTTAAACTAATTGTTGTTTTAGTCAAATAGCACAACGGAAGCGGTAAATCCATGCAAGAAATTCTTCTCGCCCACCGGTCCGATTTCACCGGCGGCGAAAAATCCAGCCAACGGAATTGGAGCAACCGCTTGGATACAGGCGGCATCATGGTTGGGGTCTTGGAATAGGTTCAGCCCGCGGCCATTGCAAGTAAATAGCATTGCCGCTTTGGGCGCTTGATTGGCTGTCTGATTTTTAAGTAATTGGGTAAGCTCGGCGGAGGCTGATTCATGATCCCGAATGTGAAACTGAACCGTTTGTCCGGGACGGACATAGTCTCCAATAGAAATGGAGCGGTTTTCTTGATCGACCCCCATGATGTTGCGGATTAAAAAGTCGCCGTATTCAAAGGAGTCTTGATACTCGTTGATCACACGTCCGATTTGAAGACCCTTTTGGAAGATCCGCTGTTCTCGCGTTGGCAGGGTTTGGAATAACTCGGAAAGGACATCGAGTGCGTCTTTTCCACCGATCTGCTGAATAATGTTGCGTTCCGCTTGGGTGATGACCATCGGTTTTCCGATGGGCCGACACCCCTGAGAGACGATCGTTCGCACGGTCGTGTTGGCAATCCTAATTCCTACCCAACCTGAATCGAACGTTTTTTCGTTGAGTAATAGTCGGGAAATTCCCGGTTCCTGTGCGCCGCTTGCGATGCCACCGACGATGGGCAATCCTGGCCGATCCTCGTTGAACTGTTCGAGAAGATAATCGACAGGGAACTCAAAGGGTTCGTTTAAACCGATCAGACAACTGTCGGTGGGCCAGACGCCGGCAAGCTCATCCGGCCAACCGGTGATCGCCGACTCACCCCCCGACCTGACGAATTGCAGATGCAGGGGAGTAATTTCTGCTTGAGGTAAGCGGGCTGCCCAAAGAGAAATAGATTTTTCATTTTCTAGCTCCAGCCCGGCGCCAATGGTTGCCTCGCAACTGCAGCCGACTACATTTTTTGCACCGGTTAAGGTCTTGAGCGAAGGCATCGTCTGATCAAATTCTTCCGGAGTGTATCCAGCTACAAAAGCGAATAGCAAGTCAATGGTGCCATCCGGGAAGGTGTTTAGGTGAGACGTGGCCTGTTGGAGTGCAGTGGCAAGGTCATGCCCAACGCAATGGGCCTGCGAGAATTGTGATTCCAAAATGTTACTCATGAGGTTGCTTGGGTCTGCTCGACGATTAATGCCAGCTTTGGCAGGCATCCACGAATTCAACTCGCGACCGACCCGAGCTAACCGATCGGTTGCAAAATCCTCTGGTTTCCTGTGATTCAAAGGAATCTCTCTCAGAGAGCAGAGTCTTAATGTTCAGCAGAGTCTTAATGTTCTTTACGGATGTTTTTGTTTTGCGAATTTCGATTGAGCCCGCGACGCCAGAATAGTCTGTTTTAACAAAGACTGTAAAGAAGGGTCGTTGGTGAGCCGAAGTGCTTTGCCATAACGAACCCTCGCTTCCGCATGACGATTCACTTTTTCAAGTTTTTTGGCTTCCAAGATCAGTGCATTGATTTCCAAACCGCGTTGTTGGTTTTCCATCTCGCGTCGTGATTTTATTTCGGCAACACTTAAGTCGCCAGTCATTGCGGAGCTGTTTTTGTCACTATAAGAAACGGGGCCGGAGGGGACGTAGGCTTCTTCTCTTCTTGCTGGCCGTAGATCAAGTTGGCCACTATTCAACGCGCGTGTGACACCGTTGTCGAGTCCACTGGATTGGGAATTACTGTTGGGATAAATCATCGATCCATTTCTTGGATAGCCTCCGACAATGGGAACCATGCTGGTCATAAAGGGCCTCGTTTGACCATGAAAAAGCGTTCCCCCAAATCCATTTTGGACAGTTAGGCTGGGTGCGATGGAAGACAGCGTTCGCGTGCTTCCTTGGGCCATGTCGATACCAAAGGAAAATCCTCCGTTGGGGCCTCTTCTGCCAAAATCTAATCGCGCCCCTGCATTGGGGGAATATCCACCGAAGATTGGCTGAGCTCGGTTGCCGCCGTACTGGAAGCCAATCCACGGGGATAGGTTTCCATAAGGACCGAGACCATGCACGCGGGAGCCGGGACCATTTCCGCCGGGGACGCCGAACCCAAAATTGATGCCTGAGTAAGAGTATCCGCGATCGCTTACCCGGGTTACTGGATTGGTGACGTTTATGTTTTGTGCTTTAGACTGTTCAGATGTGATCGTCGATAAAACGAGCACTAAACCAACGGAGATGGGCGAGAACCAGCTGATATTAAATTGTGATGTCGGGAACATGCTTTTGCTTACTCCGATAAATATCTACGGTTTCCCCAAAACAGAGAGAACAAATCCAATTCTAAAGCAATCCTTCACGATGGGCAAACTGTAGAAACGGAGTTTTGACGCATTTCGCCAGCCCCCCACGCAATAAATGCTCTTGAGATTGATACTCAGAATTTGGTACATCTGGTTAGTTTTCTAAAATCGCGAACGGGTTCACTTGTAGAGCGAATCGATTAATGCACCCGGAAAATCGTTTTAGTTAAGGAGCTGAGATGGATCTAACGCACCTATCAGAGTACGCGAATTTAGCTTTGACGTGGATCGGATTTGGGACTGTTGTTGGATTGATTGCGAAATCATTGATGCCCGGTCGTGATCCCGGTGGCGCGATCGCAACGGTGCTCATGGGAATTGCGGGAACGATGATTGGCTGTGCAATTTTGCAGTATTTTTCTACTTCTGTTGAGCTAGTTAAGCCGGTCAGCGTGGAAGGATTTGCCGTCGGAATCGGTGGCGCGATCGTCATGCTGGTCTTATATAAAGTCCTTGCTGGTCATTGGTTCGTTGAAGGAGAGCAGACGACGCGCCGGGCTCGGCGTCGACGCCAACGTTATCGACGCGTCGTCGACGACTAGTGAGGAGGGATGACGACGAGAGTTGCCGCACCGTGGATGAATAAAGGTTGTTGAACGCGCTGCTCGCGTTAGACTCCCTGCTGACGGCGTCGACGGATTCTCTCGCTCACCCGATCGAGAATCAATTTCTCTTCCTCGTTGAGGCTGGCGATGCCTCCGTAATGAAGTTTTTCTAGGATTTGGTCAGCCTTCTCGTCTTCTTCTTGTTCTTTTCTAAATTCGTTCTCTTGACGAGCTTCCTGCTTTTCCGACAGCCACTGTGAGTAGGCTGAATCGTCTTCGTTCGCCGGGAATTCCAAAAAGGACTCAACTGCATTTAGGTTTTCGTTGCCCTTGGTCTGATGTGGCGGCGGCGTGGTTTCAGGCGTCTTGCGGAGTGCTAATTGCATCGCATTATTTGAAGAAAACAGAAGTGTAATTCCCGTCAATAAAAATAGAAGCCAAGTCGGTTGAATGGGGCCAGTTTGAATATCTCGAAAGAACCAGGCGAATCCGATGAATGCGAAGGCGACTGCGTTTCCAATGAGTCGAATTGCTGATTCGACTCTGAATTTGGAAGCGTTGGGGTTGAATGAAGAAATCCAGGCTCGAACGACTTCGACGCCGTCTAAGGGGTAGCATGGCAAAAGGTTGATGAAAGCCAATTGGAAGTTGACCCAGATCACAATTTCCGTCAACGAGATTTGCCACTCGGAGGGGTTGAACCGATGAGGGGCGAGAGGGTTAATCAAGCTCGCAATACTTGAATGATCCGTCTGAACCAAGAGCGTGGTGCCCAATAAGAAAATTACAAAATTTGCGAATGGCCCAGCTAGAAAGACAATCGCTCTTGCATGTGCACGCATTGGCGCGAGCGTATCGTTGTTTCCGCCCCAGGGCAGTATTGTAATCGAATCAATCCGGCCACCGAGGTTCGTCGAGGCAAAAATGTGTGCCGTTTCGTGAAGCAGCAAGCTGGTAATCAACACCAGTGTTGTGACGATAGCAGTCCCAGCAAAAATGCTAGTGTTGCTAACGTGGTAGTTCCATTGGGCACCAAAAAGGGCGACGACAAAAAGAATTAGAAGTATGTGAATCCGCACCGGTACGCCAAGCCATCGACCGGCACCCATGCTCCAGCTGTGTAGATTCGACATCCTTCGCTCCATCAAACGTTTGATTGGAAACAAGACCATGAATGCGCTGGCTCGTTTCTCGATCTCACCCCATCTAACCCCGTGTCCCAATTTTATCTCGAATAGAGACCGCAATCAATCATTTGCGGCCAATAAAGACCGGTTAATAAGTTACTTTCCGCACCCCACCCGAATTTGTTCTGGGATTACGGTGAGCCGGTGGCTTCCCGGTCGGGAATGACTAGCGCCGAGGTCGTTTGTAGAGTTCATTTTCGATGTTCTCCAGTGAGTTATGGCAATGGAACGTGCGGTCGTAGTGCCAATCGCGGGAGTCAGGAATGTGTTTCGGATCAAGCGGCCAGTTTTGAAAGGGTTGGCGGTCAAGGGCAAGGGCGAGCTTGTCAGAGTTCATGGTCACGTTGCCAGCCCGTGGGGGGATTGGGCCTGCATCAATTCGAGGGCAGCCAAACAAGTGGTTGGGATCGTAGCCGCCGACTCGGTTTACAATTTGGGCGATTTGGAAAAGGGAGAGTCGGATTGGGCCGCCGGCGTGAAATAAACCTTCGAGCCTAAGTGCAAGGACTTCTTCGATGGTCTCGTTGAGACACTCGACGTAGGTTGGAGTTCTGATTTCATCATAATAAAGCGTTGCAGGTTTATTTTTGGCGAATCTCGATTGGATCCAATCGATCGCACCGGCATGGCCATTGAAGCTGATTCCCATTGGAAGTGAAATCCGCATGATGCACGACTGAGGTCTTTGTGCTTCGATGAGCCGTTCGGCGTCGACCATCGTCCGGCCGTAAACTGTGACGGGATCCGGTTGATCTGATTCCACGTGGTTTCCCTCGCTCGTTCCTGAAAAAACAAGGTCAATGGACAGATGGAGAAGCTGGATGTCGGTTCCTTCAATCGCCTTGAGAAGGCTGCGAATTCCATGAACGTTTACCCTTTGGGCCATCTCAGGGTCGAGTTCGCAGGCTTTCAGTGCGCAACTGCCTCCGCAATTTAGGATCGTGCGAATTTCGTACTTGTCGATGATGTTTTGAAATGCTTTTTCATCTTCGACGTTACAGGAGATAATTTGATCGCCACTAAGTGGCCAGTTATTAACGGTCCGCAGACCAATCACTTGTTCCCCAAATTTCTCTCGGAAATAATGGAAAGCGTTGAATCCCGAGACGCCCGCGATACCGGTAATCAGGAGGGGGAGTTGCTCTTTGCTCAATGAGCAACGAGGTTGCGAAGGCAGTTCACCGTTGCTGGTATAGGCGATTGGATAAGTTGGATCCGGTGGAATCACGGCGATAGCCTGGACGAGTTTTTGGGTCGATTTAATTAATTAAACGTTGTATTGAGCGATTCCGCATCAGGATCAAATTTAGGATCAAACGATTGAGTATGTTCCAGTTCGGAGTAGAAAAACGTTATCATGGCGCTGCGGGCATTTCAAAATCGTGGCCAAACACTAGGCCACGCGGATGTTTTTCGGGAAACAGATTTTAAAATCTAACGATTGTCGACCTATGCTACCATTTCAAATCAAAATTTGCGGTGTCACCAATGTGGACGATACATCCTGGGCGTGTGAATGTGGAGCGGATGCGGTTGGGCTGAACTTTTACCAAAAAAGTAAGCGGTTTGTCGATTTTGATCAGGCTTTTGCGATTGCTGCGGCGATCGATCGTTACAACAAAGGGCGAAAGTCCGGTACGGCGGCCGTTAAGAAAGTCGGCGTATTTGTAGAGATGCCTGTGGCTGACCTTTTAGAGACCTCGCTTAACCTTCGTTTGGATGGCATTCAGCTCCATGGGGATGAGGAACCGGGGGTCGTCAACGCAATTCGTTCAGGATTATCCGAAAACGGGCAGCGTTGTTTTCTTATTCGTGCAATTCGTAGCCTTCCCAAGGATTTGGCTTCCGCGGCGGAAACCGAGCACGAAACGGAACGGCTGTCGACTGAAATTGAACGCTGGGTCTCAGTCGGCATTGATGTTGTTTTATTAGACGCCGCCATGCCGGGTGAGTATGGGGGAACGGGGAAAGTTGTCGATATTGCCAATATTTCTCGAATAAAATCCGATGTGCCGTTAGTCTTAGCCGGTGGACTTAACCCATCCAATGTGGCGGCGGCAATCGAGGAATCCGGTTTAGGGGCGGTGGATGTTGCGAGTGGCGTGGAGCTGGCCCCCGGTTTTAAGGACCCAGAAAAAGTAAAGGCATTTGTCCATTGCGCCTCGAGATCATTCCAAGAAAACCGCTAAACCGTTTGCAGCGGGTGAGAAATTGAAAATTACGTCTATTTTTTTGGGAAAACGGGTCTCTCGTTTAAATAGACGCGTTGCCGTAGAGCCGTTGTCCACTATGATAATCTGCGGTTAAATCGAGGCGGGCAGAAAAGCCCGGTCAACTTTGTCAGGAATTTTTCACCTTCTACCTGACTTTTACAGTCGCTTCGACAATCGAAGTGACAAGACCCTTAGAATTTGAGAAGCACAAATGAGTACTACCGTGTCCGAACAATATGTTTTTACGCCCGACCACAAGAACGGAATCGACTACAAAGTCGCCGATCTCTCTCTCGCAGAGTGGGGGCGGAAAGAAATTGATCTCGCAGAGCAGGAAATGCCGGGATTAATGGCGTTAAGAGAAGAATTCAGAAGCCAAAAACCTTTGGCGGGCCAACGAATTATGGGCTCGTTGCATATGACTGTCCAAACCGCCGTGTTGGCAGAGACTTTGGTCGAACTGGGTGCAGAAGTCCGTTGGGTTTCCTGCAACATCTTTTCGACACAGGACCATGCTGCTTCGGCAACGGTCTTAGGAAAGCACGGCACAGTCGATGAACCGGCCGGAATTCCTGTTTTCGCTTGGAAAAACGAGAGTTTGCAAGAGTATTGGGCATGTACCGAAAAGGCGCTTGATTTCGGCAACGGACTCGGCCCAACCCAAATCGTCGACGACGGTGGAGATGCAACAATGTTGATCCACAAAGGAGCCGAGTTTGAGAAGGCGGGTGCGGTTCCGGGACCGGAAACCACCAACAACGCGGAGTTCAAAGAAGTGCTGAAGACCCTGGCTTGGTGCTTCGAGCAGAATCCTCAGCGATGGACAAAAGTCGCGAAGGGATGCCACGGTGTTTCCGAAGAAACAACAACAGGCGTTCTCCGACTTGTAGAAATGGCGAAAGAGGGATCACTTCTCTTCCCAGCCATCAACGTTAACGACTCATGTACCAAGAGTAAGTTTGACAACCTCTACGGTTGCCGGCACTCACTGATCGATGGCCTTAACCGGGCGACGGATGTCATGATGTCCGGAAAAGTGGCCGTTGTATGCGGTTATGGTGACGTTGGTAAAGGCTGCGTTCAGTCGTTGGCAGGGCAAGGTTGCCGAGTCATTGTGACTGAGATCGACCCGATCTGTGCGTTGCAAGCTGCGATGGAAGGATACCAAGTGGCAACGCTCGAGGACACTCTCGATTTCGCTGACATTTACATCACGACAACCGGAAACTTCAATATTATCACCGCCGATCACATGGCGAAGATGAAGGACAAGGCAATCGTCGGGAATATTGGGCATTTCGATAACGAAATTGAAATGACTGTGTTGGAATCAATGACAACGAAAACCAACATTAAACCTCAGTACGACATGTACACCTTTGAAGACGGTCACAGCGTGCTTGTCTTGGCTGAAGGCCGTTTGTTGAACCTCGGTTGTGCGACAGGGCATCCAAGTTTCGTGATGTCTGCATCTTTCACCAACCAGACAATCGCTCAGATTGATCTTGCTCTCAACTCAGAGTCTAAACCTACGTTATCGGGTGAGACATATGATGGCGGTAACGTCTACATTCTTCCGAAGATTCTCGACGAGAAGGTAGCTCGACTGCATCTTGACCAACTTGGAGTCAAGCTAACCTCTTTAAGTAAAGAGCAGGCTGAGTACATCAACGTGCCCGTTGATGGTCCGTTCAAGCCGGAACATTACCGCTATTAATCCCACATTTTGGGTTAACTAGCGTTTGAGAAAATTACGCCGCTGAAAATTCAGCGGCGTTTTTTTGTGCGCCGGTTTTCTCCCCGTGCTCGTAAGGACTGTCCAATATCGACAAAGTTTGCGAAAAAAACGGCAATGGGGCCTGGGTTGCGCGTTAAGATTGCGCCTCGAGGAATCGTTTTCAACAGCACCGGCGGTAGGCGGGTGTGGAGTTTAACGTCGTTTGCTCGATTTTGACCTGAACTGGAAAGCACGAAACTTATGCAGACTCTCTTCTTGAATTCTCAGTGCTGGATTTTCTCTCTCGTTTTGCCCTTCGCATTGTTCGCATCGGAAGTAGACAACCTGCACGGTGCGGAAGATTTGTTAACTGTGGAATTGAGAGATACCGCAGTGCAAATAGAACGGTCGGCTGATTTATTGAAAAATGAAATAAAAGCCAATTTCAAAGGGACTAGGAAATACGGAAAGTTACTATCCGTTGTTGCGAAAATTAAGTCTCGATCTGCCGCTTGGGTCCGCAGAGTGGATCGCGATTCTGATTATCAAATGCGTTCACGCGATATCGAGAAAATCAAAAAACTTGCCTATGAATTGAGCGCCGAATACGATTCTGCCATTGAATACTCGAACGTTGGTAAGGGCGGCCCCATTCTAGGTTCAACGGTGCTGGCCGCGGAGCAAATCTCGGTTTTGATTTCTCTCACCGAACGAATCCAATTCGCTTCCTACATGCCTGTGGTTTTGGAATCGCCAATGGAGACGGAGCAAACGGTGACTCCCAAATTAATTCTAGTTCCTCCATACGACCCCGCCTTGGATGTTGCTCCGGGGCGTCCTGATGTGAAACAGAATGTCACTATCCGAAGGCAGTCGGCGGCTCCTCTGGCTGTCCAACCGGGCCAGGTGAAAATGGAAGAACCGGCCCTGAAAAGCGTTTGGGAGAAATGACTCACCGTAGACGTTGAGCCGAGTGACGTTTCTCAATTTTACCTAAGTGAATTAATCGCGATTTTCCGTGAAATAGGAATTTCCAAAGCGATTCGGATCTTTTAACAGCCACTGACAGCTAGCACTCCCCTTGAGTCCTTGGGTGCGCTGCGTCATAACGCTAACTCAAAAGCTAAGTGAGGAACCGCCCAGCGGTCTGCTGGGCTTCCGAGCAGAAGTTAACAATAGGATACAAGATGGCTGACATTCAGGCGTTTCGAGGTTTTAGATTTGACTTAAGTAAAGTCGGGTCTTTATCGGATGTCGTAGCGCCACCCTACGATGTCATTAGTGTCGAGGGTTGTGCTGAGCTGTACGCAAAAAGTGACTTTAACGTTGTGCGGCTTATTTTGAACCGGGGCGATACTTTGCTTCCTGAACAGTCTGTTTATGGGCGAGCCGCTGAGTATCTCAAGGATTGGAAAAATGACGGAATCCTCAGGGCGGACGGCGTTGGAACGGTCTATGTCTATCACCAAACATTTGACGTGGACGGGATTGAGTACACACGCAGAGGCTTTATCGCTCGAGTTCGGATCGAGCCTTTTGGTCAAGGAAACATTTACCCACACGAGAAAACCCACTCCAAAGTCAAGGAGGACCGGTATCGGCTGATGGAAGCATGCCAGAGTAATTTGAGTCCAATCTTTGGAATCTACTCCGATGCCAACAGCAGCCCACAGGAAATGCTCGACTCGGCAATTCAAGACCGAACGCCACTGACCGCGACCGATGCTGACGGGGTTCGGCACGACTTATGGATGGTTACCGATGCAACTGCGATTGCGGCAGCCGCCCAGTCAATGGGACCAACGGCGATCTACATCGCGGACGGTCATCACCGTTACGAGACAGCCACATCGATCCGAGATACGAGGCGTCAGCGGGAAGAGTTGGAACCAGACCACCCAGTCGATTACACCATGATCATGTGTGTCAATATTGACGACCCAGGACTTGTCGTTTTGCCAACACATCGATTATTTCGAGGTGTTGGACCGATGACCTCGGCGGAATTAACCAACAAACTCAGTGGCTCCTTTGATTGCCAATTGATGGGTACTGGCGTCGATCTCGCCAACGAATGTTGGGAGGCGGTTCAGGTCGAAGGCGAGCAATCAACAATGGCGTTTTATTGCCGTAAAGATGACGCGTGGGTGCTAGCACGCCTGCGGCTAGAGGGTATCGAAATCATGGAAGGGTTGGCTCAAGGGCGAAGTGAATGTTGGCAAGGCTTGGGTGTTGCCCTTTTGCACGAATTAATCCTTCATCATCTTCTTGGCTATGAGGGGCTTCCTTCGCCCCGGTACGTCCACGGCATCGACGAGTTTGTAGGCCTGCTCCGGTCGGGCGACGAAAATGAGCGAGACGCGACTGGGCAGCAGGGAACGGGAGACTTTTTCGAATTAGCTTGCCTGGTCATGCCAGCAACGATCGGGGATGTAAAGTCGATCAGTAAAGCCGGGGAGCGTATGCCAGCCAAGAGCACCTACTTCTATCCCAAGTTATTGAGCGGATTGGTAATTAATCCGCTTGATTAAAACTGGTAGCTAGTGTTGGTAGCACTCTATTCTCAGTCGATCGCAGTGACAATCGATAACTGGTGCTCCCGGCGCGGATTTCTGTTAGTTGGGGTGGAATGGGGGGAGGTTTCACGTGAAACGATTCGGGGGTACTTTGGGTATTCGGTAAAACGAACCGGTTTGGGGCAAGTTTCACGTGAAACAAAGAATGCTGATTACAGAAACTAGCTAATTTTGGCTCATCTTTATCAAACAGCTCGGGTTTGTTTGAGATAAGTCGGGCCTGGTTGAAAAGATGCGGTTCAGTTTTTGCTCTTTTTGGCACATTCATACAAATTGAGCATGCTTACGGCTAACGGGTTGATGGTCTTCTGGTCTGGCGTTTTGGCCAGGCGACTTTGGCTCGATCCAACGCGCTCATCCCAGCAGCGGGGCGGAGCTGGTAAAGATGCCAGCGGTTCTTTTTGACGGACTGATTGCGGCCGATGAAAGCAGACGTGCTTGGCAATAATTGATTGGCATTTCACCGTATCGCCGATGGTGGTATTTTTTCACCTCTGGTGAAATAGTCCGCAAATCGATAGGTCGTTGCAGTGGCGAGAACATTATGTGTAGCAAATCAGAAAGGAGGCGTCGGTAAAACGACGACTTCGATCAATTTAGCTGCGTCTCTCGCATTTGCTGGGAAAAAGACATTACTGGTCGACATGGACCCGCAATGTAACTCGACGTCGGGAATCGGATTCAAGCCAGTCGAACGCCATCCGTTGGTGGTGGACGAACCGATTCGAAACAGCATCGTACCGACCAAAATTGACGGACTTGGCCTACTGCCGGGGGCGAGGTCCTTTCGGGACGTAGATGTGCTAGCAAGTGGTGGTGCGGATGAGTCGCGTATTCTTGTTGAACATTTGGAGGTTGGGACGTCGCATTATGATTTTGTCTTGATCGACTGTCCGCCTTCGGTGGGGCATTTGACACAGACGGCGTTAGCGGCATCGAGCGAGGTCTTCATGCCGATCCAGTGTGAATATTTCGCAATGGAAGGTTTGGCCCAGATGATCGAGGTGATTCGAGGGGTCATGCATGAGCGTCCAGGCAAGCTGAGTTTTGGTGGTATTTTATTGACGATGTATGATCCTTCGTTGGAATTGACGGCGGAGGTTGAGTCGGAAGTTCGGGAGTTTTTTGGAGAAGTTGTTTTCGATACCGTAGTCCCCAGAGATGCGACTGTGACCGAGGCACCGAGTCACGGTTTGAGCGTTCTCGAATATGCACCGCGATCAAGAGGGGCTCGGGCTTATATAGAATTATGTATGGAGGTTTTGGAACGTGACTAGGAAGAAAAGATTAGGCCGTGGTTTGGAAAACCTACTCAACACGACGCGCGATACCGAACCCTTGGAGACGATTTCGATCAGTCAAGCTTTCGTTCAGCCTGGCAGTCAAGTTTCCGCGCCGGTAACCGAGGAAGAGAAGTCGGACGGAGACATTGTCCATCTAAACGTCTATGAAGTTGAAGATAATCCTTTTCAGCCTCGTCGCGTATTTGGGGAATCGGAAATAGCGTCGCTCGCCGAGAGTTTGAAAGAGCACGATATTTTGCAGCCTATTTTGGTACGGGTTGTCGATGGTCGGTATCAGTTGATCAGTGGTGAAAGGCGTTTGCGAGCCGCCATTAAGGCGAACTGGCAAACCATTCCCGCGCGTTTGCGAGAAGCGGATGACCGGTTGGTCTCGGAGTTGGCGATCGTTGAGAACCTTCAACGAAAAGACCTCAACCCCATCGAGAAGGCGCTCTCGTTTCGTCGTTACATTGATGAGCATTTTTGCACACAAGAGGATTTGGCTAATCGCTTGAAAATCGATCGTTCCACCATCGCGAACCTAATGCGTTTGCTGGAACTCCCTCTGCGGATTCAGACCGCGCTTCAGGAAGGAAAGGTTTCCGCTGGGCACGCTCGAGCGTTATTACCGTTGGGGGATGAAGCGGCTCAGTTGGCCTTTAGTGGCCGCATTGTTGCTGAAGGGTTGAGTGTACGCGACACCGAGCGTCTGGTGGCTAATAAGATCTCCGAGGAGGATGACCTCGATGGTGCAAGGGGCGATCGACGGAAGCGGACGCGTGACCTGCAGGTCGAGGCGCTTCAACAGGAATTAAAGGCGGCACTGGGGACGAAAGTGCTGATCAAGCAGGGTGCCAAAGAGCGAGGGAAAATCATCATCCATTACACAAGTTTCAAGGAATTTGAACGGCTTAAGTCGGCGATTGAAGGCGCTGGACCGTCGATGGCCCAGCGAGCAGCCTAGGGGCATCGTGCTCTCCAATCCCGTTTGCAGCTATAATGTGAACAAATAGTTTGGAAAACCGAGTTTTTGAGCACGAGAGCCCGATTGCAAGAATCTCGTTTGATCTGTAAAGTTATGCCTGTGAGACGCGGGCAGTCTGAGTAATCAGTGTTCGCGTTCCTTCGGGGTGTAGCGCAGTCTGGCTAGCGCACCTGGTTTGGGACCAGGGGGTCGAAGGTTCGAATCCTTTCACCCCGACTTTCGAGGCTTTGTTGACGGATCTTTGGATCCTTGCAGCATGGTTGCTCGGTCGTCGTACCGAAAATGTCCGTTGTTTTTACGAAAAGGCCGCGTTGATTCGAATGAGCGCTCCACTCTATTTCGACGACATCTTGGTTGATTCTGTGTGGGTAAGTCCGCGGCGCACGATTACTGAAGCGGATGTTATTAATTTCGCGACGATGACAGGGGATTTCAACCCTCTTCATGTGGATTACGACTTTGCTTCAAAAAGTCACTATCGGCAACCAATCGCACATGGCCTATTGGGCTTATCCTGGGTTGCGGGGTTGGGGAGTCATTTCCCAATGGTGAACACTTTGGCGTTCACTGCAGTCAGAAATTGGGAATTCTGCCGTCCGCTCTTTTTTGGCGATACAGTCTTCGTCGAAACAAAATGCTTGGAAAAAATATCCGCAGGTAGGCGTGCAGGTAAAGTCGTGTGGCACCGCAGATTGCTCAATCAGACCAATCAAGTCGTTCAGCAGGGTGTATTTGAAACCTTGGTCTCGGTTGAAGTCGCTCAAAACACTGGACCACCAGGCACCCATCTCCGATCAGAAATTCACCACACGGACGTTGCGGTAGGGCGTGATTCGGTCTCTAACGACTAGACCGCGTTGCAATTCTGACTTTCTCCGAGTGAAATCACCGCTTGCCTTTGCCGGTTTCCCCTTGTTCTTTTGTAGCCATTGATCGCTTGCCTCTGTATTGGAGTCCTTTTCTCTGGATTGGTTACAGGAGTTAACAACCTTCGTGTTTGCCGCATTAAAAATGGATTGAAATGTGAAGAGCAATGCGCAGGGTTTTTGATTGGCCTGCAGGCGGACTGAAAGTCCCCAGCGGTATTGGAATTTTTCCAGATGGCCCGTTCTTAGCGTTTCACAATCCGGAGTTGCCTTAATTACAAGCTGGCCACTGGGGGGCAGTCGCTGATTGTGGGCGGGCTGGTGTGACGAGTGTTTTGACAGCCTGGATGCAGCGGTATGTTTTTAGCATGCGCGGCCAGTGTTTGGCTTGCAGTGATTTCAGCGAAACTGCTAGCTGTCAGTTTAATCGTGGTAATCGCTACAAACTGTCTCAAGACCGATTGTTTTTATCGTCGATCAGATGATAGGTCTAGATGCCGTGGGATGGGTGTTATTGCGCTTTGATCCAAACGAAGTACTTCATGCAAACAAACAACAAAAACAAGTCACTAATGAAAACCGCTGAATTATTTAAGCGTGGTAATGCGTTTGTAGTGACGTCGTTATGTGTCTTGTTGATTTGTATTTTGAGTTGGCCGTTGAGCGTCAGTAGCTTTCGATCATTGGCGTCAATTAGGGTGATCACAAATCAGTCGCTAAATACGAAGAATGAACTCGAGAATAGAATCGCAAAGATCATCGAGTCTGAGACGACGGATGAGCAATTGACTGAGTTGATCTCGAAAGTTGCGTTGGACCAACCACTGAGGTCGACGCTATTGGAAACGAAGAACTTCGAATTGATTCGAGAACGGTTGAAATGTGCAATCAGTGAAAATGAATTAGGGTACGATTTAGAGTTGTGCATTGAGGGTGCAGGGACACGCGATGAATTGCAATTGGTGAGTTTGTTAGCAGAACGATTTTCTGGATTGTTGCAGCGTGGATCAACGCCAGAACGTGCTTCGAAGGCTGAACTTCCTGCGATCATGTTGATCCGCAAGGAGCAAGACGAGCGGCTCGAGTTGGCTCAATGGATGCTCGACCAGATTGAGAAAAACATTTCGATTGCCAAAGACGAATTGGATTTGGCGAATTCGGGAGCGGGTCAATTGGCCTCCAGTTCTGAGGAGTCGGATCAGCCATCGGGAGCGTTTCATTTAGCATCTAGTCGAAACAAATCGTTTTCTATCCCAAGAACGAAAGCGCTAATCAGTGAAATTGATCTCGATTCGATTAAGGATGTGTTTAGTGAAATTAAACAGGAAGCAAAATCGGAAGCCAATTTGATTAAGCGTTTGATAACGGCCTCAACTAAAAAGTCAGACCAGAGTCTTATGATGGTTGCCGAACCTAGTTTGGGAGTGACTCGTCCGCTCAATGTAGCACCGAGTATGAAGACCTTTGGCTTGTTAGGTTTAGTTTCGCTTGGGATTGGATTCGTGGTGGCCGTTCGATTGGATCCATTTGCGGCCCGAGGATTTGAAAACGCGCGTTCCATTGCAAAGCGATTAGAGGTTCCCGTAGTAGCTCAAATACGTTGGCAAGTTAAAAACTTCCACTCCGAAGAAAAACTTCACAGTCTGCCATGGGCGAATCGAATTTCTATTCTGTGTGGTTTAGTTTTGCTGGGGATTGGAGTGTTGGTCACCGGGTTCGTTTTGATAAACCCAGCGGTTCGAACCGCATTTTACGAAGACCCGTTGGTGGGGTGTTCCATGATTGTCAGGATATTTGTCGGACTTTGATCCGTTAATAAACGAGTTGTATAAATGATTCCACAGGATGTCGTGATGTACGAACAAGTATTTGATTTTAATTCGCGCCCTTTTACTGCGGCTCCGTATGTAAAGCATTATTTTGCGGGCGAGGCAATCCAGAATGCGTTGGAGCAATCGCGTTTAAATGTCGATCGGGGAGCGGGTCCCGTTTTGATCGTCGGTGCCACCGGAACAGGCAAAACGCTTTTGCTTGCGATGTTGGAGTCCCGTTATCGCGATCAGATAAGAGTGGTCAATCTTGCCTGCGCTCGGTTGCAGGAACGTAAAGATTTATTACAGAGTATTCTCCATCAGTTGCAACTTCCGTTTAAGGGGTTGTCGGAAACTGAGTTGCGTTTTTCATTGATGGACTACCTTAAGCCCAATCCAAACTGCGTGGGTGGAATCATTCTCCTCGTGGATGATGCTGACGGTCTTTCTTCCAGCCTATTAGATGAGATGGCACTGATTACGAAGTTTGTTGCCGAGGGACAGCCTCGGGTTCGGCTGGTGCTGGCCGGTAGCCACCGGCTCGAGGAGAACTTGAATGAGGCCAAGCTCGAGTCTTTAAATCAAAGAATTGCGGCTCGTTGTTACTTGGAGAATATGTCACGGAGTGAAACCACTCGTTATTTAGTAGAGCATGTTGGCCGTGTTGGTGGCGACGGGGAACGGCTTTTTCCGGAAGAAGCGTGTCGCGCTATTCACGAGTGCACCGATGGTTACCCTCGTTTAGTAAACCAGGTTGCTGACCACGCCCTCATGTTGGCTGCGACGCGCGGTATGGCTGCGATTACTCAAGATTGCGTTCGCGAGGCTTGGGCTGATGTCCAAAGTATTCCGACGTCGTTTCAACCGCAGATGCCGGCTGTATCAGATCCGGAGAATTTGAGCGACGATGAGAGTTGGAGCGTTCTTGAATTTGGCCAACTCGATGGTGAAGCAACGGACGAAACTGAAGTTTCGGTTTTTCCGGCTGAAGCTGCACAAGCTCCCGTTGCGAATTCTTCGAATGAGGCTTTCAATGGTATTTCCGATCAACTTCTGGAAGATTGCGAGCCAAGCGTTGGCGATCTGCTTCCTATTGACGGCGAGTACGAGCAATCTGTTGGCGATACGGATATAGGTAACCTTGACTTAGAACAATCTCAAATTCTGGAGCAAGTTGAGCGCGAGCGAAATGAGATCTATGATGCCGATGAGTCTCATGCAGATGAGAGTTTCAAAGACAAAATTGAGGTGTCGAGTGAGGAGACGCCTGGAACTGAAGACGTTGAATCATTGCAAAACGCGCAATCAAATCAGAACCAAGAGGTAGTCGACCCGTTCCAGGAGTCGTTTGCTGAAGAGGAAGTCTTGGGAGACGATTTTGCTCCCATGGTTGCCCAGCAAAATCAGGCCTCGCTAAGCATTCGTTCTGCGGACCTAACCGATTTGACACCTGAGGACATGACGGATTTCGCCGGGACGGAAAAGGAGGTTGTGACGAATTCAGGGGCAGAGCCCGCGGAGGCGATGGGCGTGGAATTGCCGACACCTGTTGAAGCGGAATATCATGAGGCGAGTCAAACCGATGAACCGGTTGAAACCGATAATCAACGATCGAGCGTTGCGGAGTCGTCGTTGCCAGAGGTTCCAAGCGGTTATGAGTTCATGACGGGAAATGACTGGACAACCAGCATCGCGGATCCCTCCGCTGCCAAGCCGGAACCGGCGGTTGAACCCCAGCAGCGGCAATCCACTGGCAAAGGCTTTCATGTTCACGGGGATGATATTGTCTCAAGAGATATTCGAAAACAAGCCGAGGAAATATTGGGTCGACTCAATACGGCTGATTCGTTACTGGCCGAACAGGTGGTTGGTGAGCCAGCGGATTGTGAAGGCGTGGATGAAATTCCTGCAACTGAGGGTGCATCACCGGCGGAGATTGAGGCATCGGGTTTTAATTATCAAAGTGCTGCATTGGATGAGTCGCAGCAGATCCTAAATGAAATTCTTGAGCAAAGAAACGCGTTAGCTCAGCAGGGCGATTCGGGTGTCCAAGTGCCATCCGCTGAGCGACAGTTATCCGACGCTCAATTGAACCATTCGGTAACACACCGAGACGAAGAAAAGCCGATCATCGTTGTCAGTCGAACGGAGGAGACCGTCGAGGAAAAACCAACCGAGTCGGCACCGCCAACACCGCCAACGGTTCCTGCGTCGACCGGTAAGGCGGCGAGAATGGACTACCAAAAGTTGTTTGAACAACTTCGTGACATTTCAAACTCTCAAAACAGCTGAACAAATCATAGCCCTTTCTTAGTTAAATTGTTGAAATGAAATCGTATTCTCGATCGACGTCTGTTGACTCTACCGTAACCACCGAAATGGGCCTGCAGTGGTTGATTGCAACGGAAGGCCATGGCATGTCCGCTCCCTCCAAGTTGGAGGGGCAGCGTCAGGCGGGTGAGGGTCTAAATCTTCGCGACGCGGAATTGATTCCGCCATTCGAGCAGCGGATGGATGACGGGACACTTTGTGTTTTGATTCCGGATCTGACGAAGCAAAAATCCCGCAAAGTAACTAATCTGGGAGCGGGCGAAAGAAAAAATGCTGAGAGGGATTCCTTCCGGCACCTCGAGGCAACTTTATCTGAGATTAGTCAGGCGATGCCGACCTCTAGTACGATCCCGATTGACGGTGACGGCTTTTCTTTTTTACCGCTTGCGTTGCCCTTGAAAGCCCCAGTGATTTCGTTGGGCGGAGAACCGACTGGTGATCTTACTGAGTCCCCCAATGAGTGGCAGGAGCGTCGAGGTGGTGAGACGCCCCAACGGAAACAAGCTGATGAACCGGTTAAAAAAACAAGCAAAGAGCAAGCGGTCGAGAAGATCGCAAGGTCCATTGTTGAAAGGTATCCCGTCGGTAACCCCGGTTTGGTGGTGTTCGCCGGTCTAGAAGCGAGTTCGATGATTGATGAAACCTGTGCTCGGGTCGCAACGTCGCTGTCGGAGCGGAAAATTGGTCGAGCACTACTAATCGATGCTGACACGCAAGGCCAGGCGCTCACGATTGCCAGTGGCGTCGCTGGGCAGGCAGGTGTGACAGATATTGTCGCTGGTGAAATTGAATGGAAGCATGCGGTGTTCGGCGGATCGGCGACTGGATTGGATTTTATTGGTGCAGGTTCTGGACAGGAATTAGGACAGCATTCCACACCCCTGTTGAGGCAACTGGTGGTTGGACTGAAAAATGAATATCAGTTCATTTGTGTATCGGTTGGCGACTCTGGCCAAATTTCATCCCAGTTTTGGAATGATGTTGGCGATGGTACTTATTTGCTGGTCAGCTTAAAGAACAGCAATCAAACGCGGGCGAAAGTGGCGGTTTCCGAGTTGCGATTATCCGGTGGGCGGCTCTTGGGATGCGTCGTTACGGATGTTGACTAATTTGTTCCAATTGCAATTCAAAAACTTTTTTAATTCGAGGTCCTTTCATGAGGCGAGTCTTAGTCACCGGTGGAGCAGGCTACATTGGAAGTCACACTTGTCTTGAGTTGCTAAACGCTGGGTTTGAGATCACAGTTATTGACAATCTTAGCAATTCGACTGAGGAGTCATTACAGCGGGTCAGCACCCTCACCGGAAAAGAGATTTCGTTCTTTCAAGTTGACCTTTTAGATATTGAAAGTCTTAATTCAGTATTTTCGAAAGGCCGTTTCGATACGGTCATTCATTTTGCGGCGCTTAAAGCAGTCGGTGAGAGTGTATCGCAACCTCTTCGTTATTATCAAAATAACGTGACTGGAACCGTCCATCTTTGTCAGGCAATGCAGGAGCACGGGGTGACCGATCTAGTGTTCAGTTCCAGTGCTACGGTTTATGGCGTTCCCAAATCACTCCCCCTGACCGAGCAATCAGAAACACTGATTCATGAAGTAACTAACCCATACGGCCGATCGAAATTGATGGTGGAGTTCGTGCTCAAAGACTGGCAGAAGGCCTGTCCCGATATGAACATTGCCTTATTGCGTTACTTTAATCCGGTTGGCGCTCATGTTTCGGGAAAGATTGGAGAGGATCCTAGCGGGCTTCCCAATAATCTTCTTCCGTATGTGTCCCAAGTTGCTGTCGGCAAACTTGAAAAATTGGGTGTGTTTGGTGATGACTACGAGACGTCCGATGGCACCGGTGTACGAGACTATATTCATGTCGTTGATTTGGCCGTCGGGCACGTGTTGGCGGTAAATAAACTCAGTGAAAACCCGGGAGTTGTTATCTACAATCTCGGAACTGGAATTGGCTACAGCGTCTTTCAGATTATTTCAGAGTTTGAGAAGGCGTCTGGGCGTCAAATCCCCGTTGAAATTCTTCCTCGGCGGGCCGGTGATATAGCGGCTTGCTACGCCGATCCGTCCCTTGCCAAGTTGGAATTAGGCTGGACCGCGACTCGCGGAATTCAGGAAATGTGTGTTGATGGTTGGCGTTGGCAATCGAATAATCCCAATGGTTACGTTGGTTAAATTCATGTTTGCGAGATTCACCGCGAAAACTTGGGGCATGGCGGTCACCTGTCTTGGTTGATGATCGAAAATTCAACCCGACAACTATTTGTTTCTGTGAAACAACGCTTCGGGAACGTTAGGGCTAGAGCAGGTACGTTACAATCCGCTAGGCTAACCGAGGCGATTCCTGCCATCCATGAGATCGGTGTATTTAATTATCCTTCGAGGCGATGAGAACTAAGTGTCGAATTCGAGATTGCTCGTTGTCGTTGCGACTTATAACGAGATTGATAATTTACCTCGCTTGGTTCTCCAGATTTCGGAGCTATTGCCTGACGCCCATATTTTAGTGATCGATGATGCGTCGCCGGATGGCACCGGTAACTGGTGCGAGCAATCTGCCGCTCAGTACCCCAATCTTTCGGTTTTGCATCGCAGTGCCAAGCTGGGCTTAGGAACGGCTGCGGTCGCGGGTTTTAAATATGCAAAGGAGCAGGGTTATACTCTGGTGGCGACCATGGACGCGGATTTGAGCCACGATCCGAAATCACTCGCTGAAATGGTTGAACTATCGACTGGCACAGAATGTGGTGACATTGGAGTCATTGTCGGCAGTCGTTACGTTACTGGGGGCGGGACAGAGGGGTGGCCATTCATTCGTCGACTCGCTTCTCGTGCAGTCAATACATTCGCTCGAATGATGTTGAAGCTAAAAACTTACGACAATAGCGGGGCGTTTAGAATCTATCGGTCCAGTGCACTCGACCAACTCGATTTAGAGCAACTCCGAAGTACTGACTTCGCCTATTTGGAAGAAATACTGTGGCGGCTTTCCAAGCGAGACATTGCCATGATGGAATATCCGATTCTCTTCCGAAATCGGGAACTCGGTAGGTCTAAAACGAATCCAATTTTGGGTTTGCGGGTGTTCTGGCAAATTTTGATGATGGGAATGGGGATTTGGAAGTGACGGAGTCCGTAGATTGTAGACAGAACATTTCTTGTGTTTATCAGGGGTGAAACAGTGTTTGTCCAGGAATTATCTCCCTTTCATCTGGCATTTCCCGTCGATGATCTCGTAGCCGCCCATGAATTTTACGGCGGAACGCTTGGCTGTCGCGAAGGACGAAGTAGCGATCAGTGGATCGATTTCGACCTCTTTGGGCATCAGATTGTGGCGCACCTAAAGCCAAAAGATAATTGTGGAAGCGAGCCAATTGTGAACCGGGTCGATGGTCACGATGTACCTGTGCCACATTTCGGCGTTGTTTTGAGGTGGAGTGACTGGGAAGCCTTAGCCGAACGCTTACGGTCACATGGCATTCAATTTGTAATCGAGCCGTATGTGCGATTTCAAGGCCAAGTCGGCGAGCAGGCGACGATGTTCCTCTTGGATCCGGCAGGCAATGCACTTGAATTTAAGGCGTTCAAGGATCCGACTCAAATTTTTGCGAAGTGATCGCCGGGTTCCCGTTCAACGTCGATGTCGGAGTCTGGCTTTGTTTGTGGGGATTGAGATCTATATTGTCGAAGCACAAGTTTTTTGATCTGGGGGCATTTTTGTGATCAATTTTCTTGATTCGAAAATTTTCAACCGATTCAAATTTGGTTTCGTTGACAGTGTATTTTTTCGGTTCTAAAATCTTGTTTTCAAATCTAAATCATAAAAACGGTCAAGGCCTCAACGGTCAAGGCTTAAACGGGGAGTCATCTAATGTCTGAAGAAGCATCCGGTCAGATTGATAATGTAATGCACGAAGATCGCATGTTTCCGCCATCATCGGAGTTCTCGGCGAAGGCGAGGATCGGTTCTTTGGAGGATTACCAGACGCTTTACGACCGTGCCAAAGATAACCCTGAGTCTTTTTGGGACGAGCTTGGCAAATCGGAACTGCATTGGTTTGAACCCTATGAAACTGTGCTGAAAGGATCGGGCACCAACGTTGAGTGGTTCGTCGGTGGCAAAACCAATATGTCATTCAATTGCTTAGACGCAAACCTGGAAGCTGGACGGGGCGATCGCCCCGCCATCATTTGGGAAGGTGAACCGGGAGACACAAGGACACTGACCTACGCTGAATTACATCAGGAGGTCTGTAAGTTTTCCAATGTACTCAAGGGACTGGGTGTGGGCGTGGGGGATGTTGTTTCGATCTACATGCCGATGACGCCGGAAATCGCGATTGCAATGTTGGCATGTGTTCGGATTGGAGCGATCCATTCAGTGATTTTTGCTGGGTTCTCAGCCGAAGCGATTGCTGATCGAAACAACGATGCGAGTGCAAAAGTTCAGTTGACCGCAGACGGATTATGGCGTCGAGGAAAGTGTATTCCGCTCAAAGATACCGTTGATAAGGCACTCGCAAAGTCGCCGACGGTAGAGCACTGCGTCGTTTTGAAACGATGTGAGAACGATGTTGAGATGAAATCCGATCGAGACCATTGGTGGCACGAGTTGAACGAGAGTGCATCTGCCAATTGCCCAGCGACGCCCCTCGACAGTGAAGCGACGTCTTTTATTCTCTACACCAGTGGATCGACGGGGAAGCCGAAAGGGATTCGTCACACCACATCCGGATACAACCTTTGGGCCAAGAAAACCTTCCAGTGGGTATTTGATCATCGGGACGATGACATTTATTGGTGTACTGCGGATTGTGGATGGATTACCGGGCACTCCTATATCGTTTACGGGCCGCTTTCCAATGGTGCGACTTGCTTGATGTACGAAGGAGCGCCTAACTTCCCCGCGGAGGACCGGTTTTGGGAATTAGTCGAGAAATACAAAGTCACGATTCTTTATACCGCGCCGACGGCCATTCGGGCGTTTGTAAAGTGGGGCGACGAGCACGTCGAAAAACATGACCTCAGTAGTTTGAGATTACTCGGTACAGTGGGCGAAGGAATTAATCCGGATACCTGGATTTGGTATCACGAGAAAATTGGTGGTGGCAAATGCCCAATTGTTGACACTTGGTGGCAAACTGAAACCGGAGGAATCATGCTCAGTCCTCTTCCTGGAGCAACGTCTACCAAACCAGGTAGTTGTACCAAACCGCTTCCAGGAATTGTGCCGGTGATCGTTGACGAAACTCTTAGGCCGGTGAACAAAAATAGCGGTGGTATGCTGTGCATTGCAAAACCATGGCCCGGAATGTTGCGAGGTATTTGGGGGGATGACGAGCGTTTCAAACAACAGTACTGGGAGACTTATCCCGGGAACTATTTAACGGGAGACAATGCTCGACTGGATGATGATGGTTACTACTGGATCATGGGCAGGATTGATGATGTGATCAATGTATCCGGACATCGGTTAAGCACGATCGAGGTTGAGAGTGCCTTGGTTTCCCATCCCAACGTTGCTGAATGTGCTGCCGTGGGGAGGCCTCATGAAATCAAGGGACAGGCCATTGCAGTTTTTGTGACGGTCAAAGATGCGGTCGCCGATGATGAGCTGCGCCAGCAACTTCGGCTTCATGTGCGTCAGGAAATTGGAGCTTTGGCTGTTCCTGACGACATTCGGTTCACCGAATCGGTTCCGAAAACCAGAAGCGGAAAAATCATGCGGCGTCTGCTTCGCGACATTGCTGCGGGAAAAGAAGCGACAGGTGACACAAGTACTTTGGAGGATTTTAGTGTGCTTGCCAAGCTTCGAGAATCTGACGACCAGTAGTTCAGATTATGAATCGTTCGCTTCCTTTGTCTGCTTTGGCTGGCAGAAGTCGAGAGTGGTCCTGGGCAGTTTTTTTTGGTGAATTATTTGCTCAGCTTTTGGACTAGTCGTGGTCTGTAATTCTGCGCTCCATCATCCGAGTCTCTGGGTAGCGACGGAGCTTGGTAAAATTTAGCGGTTGCGCCGGTTACCGCGTCTTCGCTCGCTCGAAAGAGGGGAGGGGAGCACGCGTTTTTAAAAAGTGCGTTAAAGGCCTGTCGAGTTGTCCCCAGTTCTTGTGCCGATGCAGCTCTTTTGAATGCAGCTTGGCAGTTTTTAACACGCGGCGAGATAAATTGACGAATTCTATGTCGGCCTTCCGATAGAGAAAATGGACAACTAGTTGTCCGTCGATTCCGTGAATATCCATTAAAGTGCCGACATCAAAAGGATGGGGCCGAATTCACTGCCGCACAAAACTTTGGCCAACCTGATTTCTTGGGTTCGTTGTGGTGAATACACGGATCGATTTGATTCTCAACGAGGAGATTAGATTGATGATTCCGCGCCGACAATTTATTGGTTCGCTGGCTGCACTCGCGGCAGGGTCCGTGGGGCATGGTCGAGCAGGTGAGTGGTCAAACACTGAGTCACGCCAGTTGGATTGGGAATACGAGCTCATCGAACCGCTCCCCAATATTACTTCGTCGCGACGGCCCGTGGTGACTGGAGTCAGTCTCCAAGCCAAGGGTGACTTATTGGCGATCGTTGGTGATGACCATTTCGTTTCCATTTACGATACAGAAAAACGAGTTTTCAACGATCCGTTACGGGAACATACGGACTGGATTCGAGCTGTCAAATTCTCTCCAGATGGAAAGCTGCTCGCCACAGCCGGGAATGATCACAAACTTTGCCTATGGAATTCCAATCGGTTGGGAACACCGATCTTTTCTGCCCGTAATCCGGGGGCGATCATTGATCTGACTTTCTCTCCTGACGGTAATCAGATCGCGACAGTGGGATTTGAATCCAAGCTGCGAATATTTGACGTCGCCCGTGGGAAGCAAATGATGGAGTTGGATTGTCCGAGTGCAGACAACCATGCGGTCGCCTACTCAGCCGACGGTGAGAGTATTGCGGTTGGCGGGCGAAATGGAGTGATTCGCAGTTGGACTTTAGCTGATGGCCGGTTGATCTTTGATGAAAAGATACATCGGCAGCGCGTGAGGTCGCTGGAGTTTACCAAAGACGGTCGCCTTTTAAGCGTAAGCGACGATCAGATGATAAAGATTACTGATTTGACAGAGCCTGAACGATCTACGCAATTGGAGCGTCAATCTTCGAAGCTGTTTTCCGCTGCAATTCTTGGGCCTGATTTATTGGCCACTGGCGGAAGTGATAACAAAATTAACATTTGGAACCTTAAGCTCGCTGCGCCTCATCACGTGGGCTATTTGAATCAGCACACTGGCACTGTGTCATGCCTTGAATACAAAAACTCAAAACTCGTCTCCGGAAGCTTCGACACGTTTGTCATCCTTTGGAATGCGAAGCAGCAAGAAAACGGACCACTACAGCGTCAGACGCAAAAAAACGGTTGGAATCGAATTCTAAATTGATTTGACCCTTGTTTTTGCCATTAAAAATTAACCACCGAAACAACCAAACTTTTACATGGAGGTAAGAGAATTGGGTCTTATCAAAAAAATTGCCGATCGTTTAACGGGCCAGACGTCCACTCCGAAGAATCTTCCCAGCGGCAAAGATGTGCTGTTGCGCCGATGTTATTTCGAGGTGATGGAACAGCGACGTGTGCTCTCGGCTGATCCCGTCGTTGCTGCGGTTACCTACCTCGAGGGCGATGCCGGTCAGGACACCACACCGGATCATTTTGAAGTCAGTTTTGAAGGCGGATCTGATACAACTTCATTGTCACAGTTTTCGATTAACGGAGATCAGGACGGAAGTGGTGGTCTGAGTGATGGTGATATGTTCTTCGATGTCGCAGCGGGGCTGCCGGGGACTGGTGGATTCCACGGGTTTCAATTCGATGCAACTAATAGTCAGGGGATTACCGCCGCCGATATTCAGTCGTTTGAAGTTTCAGCGGACGGCCTTCAATTGACAGTTTCAGCGGAAAATTTTGCAGCGGGCGACGTTCTGGCCTTTACCTTGGATATTGACGAAGTTGAGCGATTCCGTGTCGATAAAATCGCCTCGGGAGTCGAATTCGAAGGCTCGCTATTTGAAGCGGTGTTTGAAGATGAGAATTACACTTTTGAGTCTCAGACGGTCGCGATCATCACCACCCTTGAGGATGGCTATGTTCAATCACAACAGTCCGGTATCTTTTTTGATGAGTATGATCAGCTCTTCTTCACGGGAGGAGAATTAGCCGATCAATCGATTGGTTTAGCTTTAGATAATGCGGGCGGTACCTCGGATCGAACTGCCGGATCCATTGAAGCCTATCAATTGGTTCCCAAACCGATTTCAATCTCTGGGAACGTCTCGACGGATAGTCAATTTGATTGCGATGGCGATCATTCTGAGTTTGGAATTTCGGGTGTTGGATTGACTTTGGAACGTTTAGATTCAGTTACCGGTCAATACGAGGTCGTTGCCGCCACGGTCACCGACGACCAAGGTAATTATGAATTTGCCGCAGAGCTTAACCTGGAACCGGGCATTTTTCGAGTTGTGGAAACCCAGCCGGAGGGATACCTAAGTGTGGGTGAGTCGGTTGGATCTTCGGGGGGAGTCGCTGGCGCGAATGTCATCTCAGACATTGATCTTTCTGTCGGCGGATCGATTAGTACCGACTACGATTTTACCGAAATTAAACCGGCAACTTTGTCAGGGAATGTCTGGTCGGATGAAAATAACAACGGCGTTTTAGATTCTGGAGAACCGGGAATCGCGAATGTCTTAATTAAAGTTACCCGCGTCGATTCTAATGGTGCGGGTACTGGTGATCCTTTTGCTTCGTTTGGCGCTGTCTTTGTTAGGACTGATACCTTCGGGCACTATGAGGTGGATGCGCTGCCTCCAGGCGTCTACGAAATTCAAGAAATCACCGAGTACTCCGGAGAGCCAGATCCGCTGGCGGGTTACCTTGATGGTAAAGACAGCGTCGGTTCGGTGGGCGGTGCTTCCATTGGTGTTGAGGCCAATGATAAGTTCAGTCAAATAAGTTTGTGCGCTGAGTCAAGTGGCGCGGAGTACAACTTTGGCGAACTCAGGCCCGCGGAGATTGGCGGCACTGTCTGGCATGACATCAATAATGATGGAGTAATTCAGGCGAACGAGGATCGCTTAGAAAACGTGGTTATTCAGTTGTTTGATAAACAGGGCAACGAGTTGTCGGAGATGCGAACCGATGCCAATGGTCAGTATCAATTTAATAACCTATACCCGGGCGAATATTTAGTTCGTGAGATTCAGCCGGCTGGCTTTACCGATGGTCAGGATCCAATCGGGCAGGTGAACGGGATTACCAGCGGCGATTATCTCTCGGATGATGCATTCTGTGTGAAACTGGATGCTGGGGATCAGGGACGAAATTATGATTTTGGTGAGCTCAAAGCAGCTTCGATTTCGGGTCAGGTACATGCCGATGCAAACGGAGATTGTACATTCGATGTCGCGCAAGGTGACTTGCCATTGGCGAACGTGAAGTTGGTTTTGGTCGACAGTAACGGTTCAGAGGTCGCAAGAACTGTGACCGACGCGAATGGCATGTACTCCTTTGATGACCTCGCCCCTGGGAAGTATTCTGTTCGAGAGTTTACACCGTCGGGATACCTCAATGGTGATGCGGTGGTCGGAACCGTCAATGGAGAGTCGGTCGGTTTCTCTGGGGATGGCGATTTCCTTGGTGGGATCGAATTGAAATCCGGCGACCAGGGTACCCACTATGATTTTTGCGAAAACATTCCAGCAGAACTGTGCGGTACCGTTTATTTTGACCGCAACAATGATGGAGTCCAAAATCCGGGCGAAGAGGGGATTGAAGGGACGCGGCTCGTGTTAACGGACGGCAATGGAAACGTAGTTGCTGCGACCTTTACCGACGCCAGTGGAAGGTATTGTTTTTCCGACCTTGTTCCGGGAATCTACTGCGTAAGGGAAATTCAACCGGTTGGATTCATTGATGGCATCGATTCAATTGGCGAAGTTCAGGGTACTCCGTCAGGAGTGGCTGAAAATGACAAGCTGGCTGATATTCAATTGATTGGTGGCGTGACGGGTGACCATTACAATTTTGGCGAATTAAAGCCCTCCGACATATCGGGCCGCGTCCATGTCGATCAGAACGGAAATTGTGTGTATGACGCCAGTGCTGGTGAGATGCCGCTAGTTAACGTCTCTATCGAATTGGTGAACAGTCAAGGGATGGTCGTCGCCGAAACGTTGACGAATGCTTCTGGTGAATACCATTTTAGCGGTGTGTTACCTGGAGAGTACACGATCCGAGAAATTCAGCCGGCTAACTATGACGAGGGCGGCGTGAAGCCTGGTTCTGGTGGCGGAATAGCCGGTGATAATTTGATCTCTGGGATCGTTGTTTCTGCCGATCAAACATTAACGCATTATGACTTCTGTGAAGTTGAATCCACATCTCCGCCAGTGATACCCCCAGGGACTCCTCCATCCAGTCCGCCGGTAGCAGGAAACCCACTCCCCCCAAGCCCGGGGATCGCGGGAATGCCTGGATTGTTGGGGGCACAGGACTCTAACCCGATTCAATTTGTCAATGAATCGCGAGCATTGTTTTATGTACAGACCTCGGCGACGCCCTATACCTGGCATCTAAGTGTGATCAATGCGGGTGTCCCACGTGGTGTAGAAGACGGTGCGGCGAGCACGCCTCGTTTGCTACAGGCGGGGTATATCAGCAATCGGGATTGGACGAGATTCGATATGACGGAGGCGGTCTGGAGTTTATCACAGACAACCGCCGAGGGGATCTCAATCGTTGATACCGAAGAACCGCTTGAGTTTGGAATGCTAAAGGGAATCCCGGTAGTAGGAGATTTTAACGGAGACGGCGATGATGAATTCGGTGTGTTCAAAGACGGCTATTGGATGATCGACCTCAACGGAAACCAACGGTGGGATAGCGCTGACCTAATGGTTCGATTGGGAGAAGTCGGTGACCGTCCGATCGTCGGTGACTGGGATGGCGACGGTAAAGATGATGTTGGAATTTATGGCCCGATCTGGGAACTAGACCGTGAAGCGATCGCTCGAGAGCATGGACTCCCCAACCCAGAAAACCAAGCCTACACGCCTCCCAAGAATATTCCACCATCTTACGACGATGCAAATGTTGGTTCGCGCGTGATGATGAAGAGCCGTTTGGGTTCGCAGCGGGCTGACGTGGTCGACCATGTTTTTGGAATGGGCGACGGCGAAGAAGTTCCACTTGCCGGAGACTGGAACGGCAACGGAATTCGTTCAATCGGAACGTTTCAAGCTGGCGTCTGGCAACTGGACGTGAATGGTGATGGGCGTTTTGATGGCAATGACCCAATCGTGACCTTCGGGCGCTCTGGCGACTTGCCGGTGGTCGGCGATTTTGATGGAGATGGCGTCGAGGAGATTGCGATCTACAGAAGCGGATTGTGGATAATTGATTCCAATCGAAATTATGAACTCGACGCTACCGATCAAACCTTCGACATGGGAGGTTCGTTAGATCAGCCGGTCGTTGGCGATTGGGATGGCGACGGAACCGACGAACCAGGTCTTTACACAGAATCTCCGAAAGCTCCTGAGGTCAATTGATCGACTCCGTTCGCGATCCAGGCAACTGGAACTTTGAGGCTTGCTTGAGAACACGCCGTTGTGCTGGAATGAATGCCCCTTAGGGGAGCAGTTCGCCGGATTTAATTTTTCGGGGCGCTGCTGGATCGGCTTGGGACGCTTTCTTAAGAACGTCACCATCCACGGTGTTATCGTCAGAAGACACCGGCATTTGTACGAAGCGAAAATTAACACTCTGTTTGAACCAGTGCGCCAAAACGGATCTGTACCAGCGTCGGATGTTGGGCATAAGTACCGATAGCCCGAAAGCGTCCGTGAGGAATCCAGGTGTCAATAAAAGCCCTGCCGCGAACAGTATCATTGCCCCGTCGGTGAGAAGGTCTGGTGAAATTTGGCCGCTGGCAAAATTCTTTTTGATTTTGGAGAATACCGAATTAACAGATCGTTTAGCAAGAATCGCTCCAATGACTCCAGATACCACAACAACGGAAATTGAAAATGCCCATCCTGTGTACGAGGACATGACAATCAGCAATGTAAGATCCGCGAGGGGAACAGCAATGAAAAGAAAAATTAATTTGCCGAGCACGACAATCCTTCACAAGAACAATAAATATGGATCACTCGGCTAAATTCTGGACGTAGGAAAAAAGGCCGAGGGCCGTCATTGTCACTTGTATTTAAGGAATTAACAAGTTCGCGCATTGTGAGTTCGTTCGATTATCTCTAGGAATCTTTCCCTCTTAAGCAACCAACGGAATTGGGGCAATTTGGATTGGCAACATGAATTTTGATTTCAAGAGATTTGAGATTGGTGTGTTTTGCTTGGTTAAGTACCTTGTTGCCTCGGCTGCTTAGGATTGGTCAAATAAAGTGGGCTCTCAATATTAGTTGGGAGAGAAGATTAACTTTCGTGTAAGCCGCGAACACTTCATCAACGATTTTGTGATCGAGTTGCAAAAAATGCCTGTCGTGTTTTTTAAACGATACCGAATGCAATATGATTTGCGCGACGCGCAGTTCGACGAATCGGTGTTGCCTGCGGAATACGATTTGATTCCTTGGCGGTCAGAACTCTTGAATGCCCATGCGGAAGCGAAATTTCGAAGTTTCCGAAACGAACTAGACGCAAACGTTTTTCCCTGTCTTGGTGCGGCGGATGGTTGTCTTCGGTTAATGAAGGAGATTAGTAATCGCCAGGGCTTCGTCCCTCAGGCGACTTGGCTGGCGACCCACCGAAACCCTAAGTCTGGACGACTCGAGTACTGTGGCACGGTACAGGGGCTTCGCGAAAAGTTGGATGTCGGGGCGATTCAGAATGTCGGAGTGGCGCGAGATCATCGTGGGATGGGGCTTGGTTCAGCCATCGTCCGCAAATCCTTAAAAGGGTTTCAAGCGAGTGGGATCAAAATTGTGACGCTTGAAGTCACCGAAAAGAATACTGGAGCTCTGAGGTTATACCAGCGACTTGGGTTTGAGGTTGTGAGCACGGTTTTTAAATCGGTCGAAGTAAAACTGGTTTGAGTTTTTGGATTGGTTGAGATGGAAAATATTGCTCCGGATCCAAAACGCCGATTCTAGCCTTGCAGACTATCTTTGACGTTTCCTTGAACGGGGGACGTGAGTGCTAGCGTTTTCTCGTGCTTGTTTTCCCTCTAGATTTTTTTAAGGGAAAAACGAGGTTGTTCAATTGCCCGTGAGATGTGAAAATTTGAATCCGGTCAGATGGATCTGACGGCTCGCGAATCGAAGGCGAGATCGGCAAAACATGTTTGAATTCTCTGGTAGTGGACGATGGGAAAACGAATCAAGCTCTCCAATGGCCGGCGGCTAGTTGAAGATATTATTCACGTTGCAAACAAGACGCCACTGGCGGGTTTTTGCGCGGATCAAGATGCGGGTTTGGTTGCGAAATTCCGCCGGCACAGTCGCCCCAAGATTTCATGGAACGTCCTGTACATGAAGGCTTACGCGATCGTGTGTAAGCGCGACGCAACACTCCGGCGATCGTATGTGAATTTTCCATGGAGCTATCTTTACGAGCACGACCAGAATGTTTGCATGATGACGATTGCCAGAGAGCATGAGGGTGAGGAGCGTTTGTTTTTTGCGAGGTTCAACTCCCCGGAAGAGAGAACTTTAGTCGAGTTGCAAGATCAGTTCGACCATTACAGGCGAGCCCCGATATCCGACATTAAACAGTTTCGCCACCAGATTAATTTTGCAAAGGCACCGCGATTTGCAAGACGTTTTGCATGGTGGGCGTTGGCCAATCTCTGGCCAAAAAAGCGAGCCAGTCATATGGGTACGTTTGGGATGAGTATTTCTGGCAATAAAGGTTGTTACGGCGCTTCAAATCATTTGGGCCCGGCAACAACGACTCTCGGAGTCGACCCGTTTCCTAAGCAAGGGGTTAGCAAGATCGTGATGACGTTCGATCACCGGGTTCTGGACGGGGCACCTGTGACAAGGGCGATGCAAAAAATGCATCACATGCTTACAACATCGGTCAAAGTTGAACTAGCCGAACTGACAGGGTTTCATCCTGACACTGGCGAAAAGATGAACGCTGTCGAGTTAGCTGAGTTTAAGCGGAATCAGCGTTTGCGGCGGATCGAAATGAATCGAAAGAGACGCGTTGCCTGAGTTTGGTTCGATCGGATTCAGTGGATGAACGACTAGCGTCTAAACTGATTCAGAGAATCAGTTTGTTCCATCGCCTGCCGAACGGTTTCGAGGAATTGCTTTGGCGATTTTTGGAAACGAGCGCGACTTTGGGAATCACTGAAAAGAATGATTCTCTGGTTGGGTACTTCCCCCATGAATACGCCATGGTTGAGTAACCCGGTCTTCAGTTTCCCGCTTTCATGGAAAACCACCGGATCAAAACCCGCCAAGATTGGACTGTAGGCTTCGGGGTTTTCTTTGAATAGTTTTAAGTTTGCTTCTGTGCCAAAGATATAAACTTGATTCCGATGGACGCATCCCCATTTTGGGTTCCCATTGATCCATTTACCTTGCGTAAGCAACGAGACGGAACATTTGCCCCGTAAGGCATACTCGGGCGTTTTTGCTGTTTTATTGGGGTTTGCGTCCGCTTTTCTTACCGAGTTGGTGTCTTCGGCAAGTAATTGCTTGGGGGAAATCAATGGCGACTTAATCTTTGTTTCCGCTGGTTTAAATTGATTTTCCAGTTTCGGTTTTTGGCCGATTGGTTTTGGACTGACTAGTTTTGGACTGACTA
>JAPKBL010000248.1 GCA_028823415.1 Mariniblastus sp. | reverse complement strand
ATTCAGGCGGAAATTCAGGCGGAAATTCAGGCGGAAATTCAGGCGGAAATTCAGGCGGAAATTCAGGTGGAAATTCAGGTGGAAATTCAGGTGGAAATTCAGGCGGTGGGAACCGGAATGGTAATTTCAGAGGCCAGAAAAACAATTCTCGCGGCGGACGTCGTGGGGGTCCCAAGCGGACCAATGAACCGGTAGAGTTCGATGATGCAGAGCTAAGCGAAGGCATCGGACTTTTGGAACTGCATCCCAATGGATACGGTTTTCTAAGAAACTCAGACAATAATTACTCACGCGAAAGAAGCGATCCATTTGTTCCCGGAACGATGATCGAAAAGCATGAGTTGCGTGCCGGAGTGATGATCAAAGGGATGGTTCAGCCGGCAAGGCGGCAGCAAGGCCCTCGTTTGCGAGAGTTACTTGAAGTCAACGGATTGGAACCGGCTGCTTATCTTGAAGTCAAGAGCTTTGAAAAGCTAACCCCGATCAATCCGGTTTCGTGGTATCAGTTAGAGACCGGCCCGTTGCCGCTAACAACTCGGGTAATGGATCTTTTGACTCCTCTCGGCAAGGGCCAGCGAGCGTTGATCGTTGCTCCACCGCGGAGTGGAAAGACGATTATGTTGCAGCACATTGCTCATGGCATCGCGGAGAATTATCCCAATTCGAAACTGATGGTACTGCTGATAGACGAACGTCCTGAAGAAGTTACCGATATGAAGCGGAACGTTAACGGTGAGGTAATTGCCAGTAGCCTCGATGAGGATATCGAGAGTCATGTCCGACTTTCACAGTTGGTTATTCAGCGTTGTAAGCGTCTCGCAGAAGCGGGGCAGGATGTCTTCTTGCTAATGGATTCAATAACCCGGCTTGCTCGGGCCTTTAATAAATGGGTGGGGAATACTGGGCGAACCATGTCCGGTGGTGTTGATATCAAGGCGATGGACATTCCCAAGAAATTGTTTTCGTCCGCTCGAGCGTTTGAAGAAGGCGGGTCGCTGACGATTGTTGGCACGGCTCTGGTAGACACGGGCAGTCGAATGGATGAGCTGATTTTCCAGGAGTTTAAAGGAACTGGAAATATGGAACTTGTTCTCGATCGAAAATTAGCGGATCGTCGTGTTTGGCCGGCGATCGATATTTCCCAATCGGGTACCAGACGCGAAGAATTATTGCTCTCCCCGGATACCTTGAGTGCCGTCACGATGCTCAGGAGAACTTTAACGACGATGCATCATATTGAAGCGATGGAGCAATTGACTCGTCAATTAGAGCGATTTAAAACCAACGAAGAGTTCATCAAGCTAATTAGCGGCAAGCTTAGTGATCTGTAGGCTTTGCGGTGAATTTAAACAAGCAAAACGATTCCTAGAGAAATCCAGGGATCGTTTTTTTGTGGCTGGCATGGTTGCCCAGCAGCGGCAAGGGGGTAGAAGGCAAAGTTTAATTAGCTGATTTAGATTCAGCCACGTTTTCTTCGTAAGCCTCGACGGCGGCGGCGGTGTACCATTTTCGGATACACAAACCAAATACTAACAGGCCAGCAGTCCCTCCCCAAATCATCCCGCAGACCGTTCCGACAAAAGCGATGTCGCGAGCCATCGAGCCAACGCCCATTAAGCTCGCCGCTACGGCGCAAAAAAGTCCAAATGCCAAGCTGATCAATGCGAAAACGGCGGTGGAGAAAAAGAGCGAGACGACGGTTAAGCCGGTTGATTCGAAAAAGTATCGGACGCGGGTGTAGAGATTAAACCGGATCCCTTTTTGAATGTAGATATCTGACGCGATGGCTGTTCGTACAATTGCTGGTGTCAAAATGACTGTTCCAATGATTGCGAATAGTGGTGATGCTTGAAGTACGGCGAAAAAAATACTGCATCCGGTTATGATCTGAAATAACGTTGTTAAAGTGAACGACGAATGCCCGAGTTCTTTTGGGCGATTCGCAGGTGGAGCAGAAACAGTGCGGACGGGAGCGGTGGCTCTCAACTGAAAGTTTTGGTTCAGAAGCGGAAGGGCGTTATCTGGATCGAGCTTAGATTGGTTGAGGGGCGACATGAAAATCGAATTCCGCTGAAATAAAATCATCTGAAGACGCTGGCAGTGCCGTTTTGGACGCTTGGCACATTCGGACGCTTGGCACATTCGGAATCTTGGCACA
>JAPKBL010000247.1 GCA_028823415.1 Mariniblastus sp. | reverse complement strand
GGTCGCGGCATGGCTCTGCACGAGGCAATCGTCCAGGCCAGTTGCGTTCGCCTGCGCCCCATCCTGATGACCACCGCCACCACCGTGCTTGGACTGCTGCCGATGGCACTTGGCCTCGGTGACGGCGCGGAGATCCGCACGCCGATGGCGGTCGCCGTGATCTGCGGGTTGTTGACCTCCACCGTACTGACGTTGTTGGTCATCCCGACGATTTACTATTTGTTCGGCTTCGCGGGTCAACGATTCTTCCAAGCCAGAGAGGAATAGGTAGCGGGAAAGGATCCCGGAAAAGCCCTTATAATCGCACTTGTTGTAACTAAATTAGCTTTGCGAAAGTACTGTTGAAAAGCCGTGTTTTTCACGCATTTTCCCAGAACCGCTTGACCAAGCCCGATAGCGATGCAAGCCAACAAATTTGCAACTGAGATCACGCGACTGTCCCTCAGCCGCAAGGTCACTGTGTTCGTCCTCTTCCTGACGATTCTCGCTGTTGGCATCATCGCGGTCAACCGGTTGCCACTAGAAAAATATCCGAAAGGCCGGGAGGGGCATTATGTCCGTATCCGGACCGGCTGGAGTTCCGGCGTACCACAGGAGGCGATGGAAAAAATCGGCCTCCCGATGGAGGAGGAACTCAGCACCGTTCGCGGCATTGAAACGATGAACACACGCAGCTCGCGATCCTCCGCCGAGGTCAGCCTGCGGTTCAAGCGTGATACTGACATGGACGTCGCCTACCGGGAGGTTCGCGACCGGATGGAGCGCGCCTCCCTGCGTTTTCCCGAGGGGGTTGATGATTATCGGATTTACAAGTACGGCGGCAGCAGCTCGTCGGTTTGCCGCATGAGCATCCGCTACAACGACGACACCGACCTTTATGCTAATATCGAGAAACACGTCATCCGGCCCCTGCAACGGATCGACGGGGTGGCGGATGTCAACGTGCGGATTCATCGGAAGGAAATCCAGATCGAGGTGGACAAGGATCGCGCCGAGGCTTATGGCCTGAGTATCAGCCGGCTGTCCCGTCGGCTGCGGGGCGACAACTTCACCCTCTCGAGCGGCACTGTGATCGATGGCGGGAAGAAGTATCTGCTCAAGTCCTCCAGCACCTTTCACTCGATGCAGGACTTGGCAAACATCCCGTTGAACGACACGGTCTATTTGCGGGATGTTGCCACCATCAAGTACGAGAAGGACGACAGGTACCAGCACAACGAACGGTGGAACCAAATGCAGTCTGCCCGGGTTGAGGTCGTCAAGGAAAGTGAGGCCAATACCGTGGAAGTGGGGAGCAAGGTCGCTGCAGCCATCAAGGAGATCCAGAAGAATCCCGAGTTGGGCAACTACGAAATTTACCTGTACCAGAATTACGGGGACATCATCAAAACACAGCTCAACAGCCTAACTAACAACGGTTTTTATGGTGCATTAATGGCCGGCATGGTTCTCTATTTTTTCCTCCGCCAATTCCGATTGACGATGATCATTGCGCTGGCGATTCCGCTGTGCCTTTTCATCTCCATGACAGCCATGTTCTTTGCGGGCGAAACGCTGAACATGACCTCGATTCTTGGACTGGTGATCTGCGTCGGGCTGCTGGTCGACAACTCTGTGGTGGTCGCAGAGAATATTCTTCGGCACTACCAATCCGGCCTGTCGCGGAAGGAGGCCTGCATGAAGGGGGTCGGAGAGATCGGGCTGGCGATCACCACGGCTACACTCACCACCGTCATTGTTTTTCTTCCGTCGTTACTGGTTGGGGGCGAGATGCGGTTCATGTTGTATCAACTGGCACTACCGGTAGTTTCGGCATTGATGGCATCGCTAGGTACGGCCATCATTTTTATTCCCCTCTCGGTTTACCTGACCATGAACTCAATGCATCCCGATGGGAACACCCCACGAAAACGTATTCGGGACCACATCAAGAATGCCCTTGCCGCGGCCTACGGTTGGACATTTGATCGGTTCAACAAATGGTACAACAAGGCCCTGAGCTACTATCTCGGGCATAGGCTGGACCTGGCTTTCATTTTGATCGTAATTCTTTCCGCCACTTATTTTTACGGGTTCAAAAAGATTGAAGTTTCCGGATATCGCGACGATGACCGCCAAGAATTCCACATGCGCATGCGCTTCCCCGATCACTTCACAATTGAAGAAAAGAATGCCTA
>JAPKBL010000246.1 GCA_028823415.1 Mariniblastus sp. | reverse complement strand
TCGGCAAAAACTCAACAGGCGGTCCTCCGCGTCGCGGATCGATCGCCGCCATTGCCTCCCACTCAGCGGCGGTCAACTCCAGATGAAATTGATGCAGTTTCGTCTGAACATAGAAGTCGACGATCCTTCCCCGCGACTGGTCGACCTCATTCGGTGATTGGCCAGTCGGCAGTTCGTCTGCGCTGATCAACATTGCGGGACACGCTACCCAGCTGAAAACCAGCGCAACGACTATTATGATTCGAGCACTTATTATGTTCATTATCGATTTTCTATGCAGATCCATTGGACCAAATTTCATCAGCATTTCCATCACGCGAGCCTTACACTGACCCCCTATCGTGACAAGATGTTTGTGCCGCGATCGATTCTCGCCCGCGATCACAAATGCGCTGGTTGCTCCCATGGCTCAACGGGGTAGAGCTGCGGCGACGATTAGCGGGTAGCCGACAGGCTGACCAAGCGACAGATTGTACGATTCATATGCGGCCGTGGCAAGAATCAGCAGTATGCGAATAGGTGGAGAGAACATTTCAGATTTCGTGAGGGATAGCCGCAGAACGGCAACGGTAACCGGGCCGGAACGGAACGGAAATCGACGTAATTGAGCGAATGCGAAGCCGACCGGCATAACCGGCTTCGCGTTCATCCGTTTGTTATCCCACGTTTTGTTTTGATTGACAAATCGAAGAAAATTCAGGTAACGCCATCAGATTGAAATGCTCTCCTACTGCATCTGCAGTCTGTACATTGTAACAAACGTTGGGATGTGCATTGATCCGTAGAATCCGATGAGCATTGCCCAAGTCGCCATTCTTCGCGGCGGAAAGAACATTCCAATAAATCCTGCAGCAAGACCTACAGCACAAGCCGACAGTGAGAGCATTACGGACAAAAGCAACAATTGCGAACCTTGACCGAGAACTGTTGACAACCAAGGACCAGAAACCAACCCAGTGACACCAGCCACCGAAAGGACCAATCCAACGATTCCAAAAAACCTTACCGGAAAGCGAGATGCGGACTTCGTTTCAGCGTCGTTGTTCAAGGTGAAATGCTCCGGCTAGAAAAATTGCCTGAGTGGGATAACGTCAGCCGTCACCGGGCACGGAGTGAATGATCTAAACATTGAAAAGCATACGCAAGTCCGGCTTCGCGTGCATCACATTGTTATCCGGCGTTTTCGGTGCCAGTGACATCGTTTAATTTCGGACGACCAATGCCCAGTCGCCATTTTATCATCGTAAACCAATAACTCAATTTATTGGGAAGTATTTTTAGGTGCGTTGGTTTCGACCAGCAATACTGCGTGGTGCCAAGTTGAGCAGGCAGCGTCAGATCCAAATCGTCCGCAGCGAAGGCACCGATGATCGACATTAACTCCATTTGATAGATGGTGCAGTCGCCGAATCGTTTGTGCGCTAGATTTGATAGTTCCATGAACAAATCAGGCTCGACGTTACAGAATCGTGCGCGGGAATCAGAATCGTCGTATGAAGCCTGATATTTTACTGGCGGAGAATCGTCAAAAGAAACTGTCACCGAATACATGAGTGGATCGTCAAGTTGCCGTTCGATGTTGAAAAGAACTACGTTCATGTCCTCTGAGCCGGATAACGTCAAAGGACACGGAGCGCCTTAGGCGCTTCCTGTGCTCCGTCTTGTTCAACGCGTTGATTTGGCAGCTGTTTTTTACCTTCAGTTCTCCTTGGCGGGCTCCATTCGGCCACCTCCGCGCCAATCGAAGTCTATGATTTTGTCACTTGGGAAGACGTAACCGCCCGATTCAGGCGTTTCAACGACTAGGTAGGTGTCGAAGAAGTGGATCGCACTGGCTTTCATGGGTGTTCTGCCCGTTCCGGCGGTCGACGAAGGACTTGTTTGGAGCGTATAGTAAACATCAAGTGGCCCTAGCACCGTTTTGGATGGATCTGCCTCCTTCAGATCTGCCTCCTCCAGATCTGCATTTTCGGGTTCTGTCTGTTCCGTGTCCGTTTTAGACGGGCTGCCTGCGTCTTCCTCCGAACACCCTGCCAGAACAATCAGGGAACTCATAAAGCAAATCTTGAACAAGTTGGTGATGGGATTCTTCATGGAGGTGTTTTTGCCTATTCTCTCAGCCGAACGAAGTAAATCACCAAGTTGCGATTTGTGATCATCCATTTCTAAAACGCGCAC
>JAPKBL010000159.1 GCA_028823415.1 Mariniblastus sp. | reverse complement strand
ACCCAGTAAAACAGCGGCAAACAACCCGATTCGATGAAGCGCAAAAGAAAAGCTCATGAATTTTTCGCAATGGGTTGAAACGAACAAACACGGTTTATAAGCATAATCGAAGTCTCTATATCAGGCTATCACATCTGCAACAGATTTAAGAACCAATCACATAATGCACGAATCGAATTGGACAACCTGTAATGAAGGGATGAGTTTTGAGGATTTGCTCTCGGCATTCTCTCGTCATAAAGTAACGCTGAGCGCGTTTTACGGTTTTTGCTCGTCGGGACATATGCAGTTAAATTTTGCACATCCCGGGCACCCAGAACCGTATTTCTCGGTAATCGCCTTGCTGAGATCTACGTCGACCACGTTCGCAATTGTCGCCAGCCACGCGAGCACATCGGCAAATTCCTGTTTCAGATTTTCACGACGATTTTGCCATTGTTCAGGAGGGATCCGTGATTCTTCCGAAGGGGTCGTCTCGCGTAGGGCCGACGCTAATTCCCCCACCTCTTCCATTAACCACATGAAGGTTGCGGGGACACCTCGTGTTTGATCTTTTTCTAAATACATGTTCCGGATCAGCGCTTGAAACTCGACGAGGGTAACGTCCGCTTGGGGGGATTCAGTTTTGGTCATCGGAAGAATCCTCCGAGGTAGATGTTGGAGGCGGAGTGGAATCGTCGTCCTTTGGTTTTTCGGAAGCTGCAATTTGAATGTCATCTCCAACGATTTTCACTTGATAAACATCAATGTTGATTCGTCGGTTCTCACACCATGCTCCGTCTCGAATATCGAAACTCCATGCGTGCCACGGGCAAACGACAGTGCATTGTTCGAGGTGCCCTGACGCTAATGAGGCTCCCATGTGAGGGCACATGTCGTCGATTGCATGGTGCTCGCCGTTGTTGTTGAAAACCGCGACCATGCGACCGTGGTAACGGTAAGCTTTCCCCTCGCCTTCAGGAATGTCGCCTAGTTTCGCGACTGTAATGAAATCGGCCATCGACTGATATTTTCCGGGGAATTTAATGATTGGGTAGCGTAGAAATATAGATCGCGAAAAAGTCAACGACCAAGAATTTAAATGAGTAAGACCGGAGGTTTTTTCCGGCTACTGCTTTTCCATGTTCATTTCGATTTCATTGGAAACCGTCGTTTTGATTAATTTTTCGCGATAGGGTTTCTCAGTGCTCACTATGTTTTGGAGTTTACTGTTACTGAAGTATCCGTTTTCAATATCCATCAACAAGGTGCCAGACCCGCGAAAGCTAAGCAGTTTGCCCTGTAGGCTTGAGCCTTGTTGATTCGCTGTTGAGTCTAGCGATTTTAGCGATTTCAGCTCGGTCGAGACGTTGAACTCAGCAATTTTTCCTTGTTCACCGTCATTGTTTTTTACGTAAGTGTAGGTTTCGGTCTGTTCCATGGCTCCCATCGCCGTTTCGGATGTGGACTGATGGGTCCACGTCTGGCCGACATTCAACGGTTGGGGGAGGATGACGGAGGAAGCTCCCATCATTTCTTTAAGGCCTTCGGGGCTGAAGAGTCGTCTTAGATTTTGTGTATTGGGAAGTTCGTTCAGTAATTCGGCAACGTCCGGTGGAATCTTCACATCTAGGATTTCGCCCGTAGAGGACATCTCGACAGCGATCGGAAGATTGAGAAGAGGTTGAAGCTGTTTTAATAATTTCTTGCCCTGCCTGGAGGTTAATTCGGGGGCTGAGGTATCGACCGTAACTTCGAGAAGCGGTGACCCTGTTTCTCCTTTCTTCTTCCGCGTAAATCCGTTCACGAGAAGGTTAATGGCAGTGATAGTTTGTTGGATGGTAGCGTCCCCGTCCGAGTTGACGTTGCTGACATTCCAAGTCATCACAATCTTGGTTTTGCTTTGGACGGTTGTTTCTCGAGAATCAACGGTCGTGTCCGATTTCGAGGTCTGATCAAATTGGATAATAAACTGGTCGTTCGTCTTGAGTTTCCAGCAGACTTCATTCGACTGCCCCCGGATTGGCGAGTCCAGAAATACGAGGGTTGTGAAAATAGTGGCGGCAAAAAATGCGAACGAATGGGGACGTCGAGGGTGAATTGCTTGAAACATAAAAACTCTTTTTTAACGAAATTATTCAATCACATGAGATTGGCCGGGTTGAAGCACCACGGGTTCGGCGGTGGCCCCAGCTCTTACCATTTCTGCCCAGTTGTCGGCGTCCTGTTCAATTGGAGGCCAAGTGTTGTAATGCGTTGGGAGGACCTGTTTAGGGTTAAGGTAATTGGTTGCGGTGACGCTGTCGCGCGGACCCATGGTAAATAGGTCACCAATCGGCAGTACAGCGGCGTCGATCCCTTTGTCTCGAAGCAGTTGCATGTCTGAAAATAAAGCTGTGTCACAGGCAAAGTAAAGTGTTTTCCCACCGAGCATCACTAAAAACCCCCCGGCGACTCCGCCGTAAGTGCCATCGGGTAGTTGGGAGCTGTGGATTGCCGGAGTCATTTTGACGCTGCCAAACGGAAGCGCAAGAGAGCCCCCAATGTTCATGCCCGTGGTTCGCTTGACGCTATGATGGTTGGCAAACCATTCCGCCACTTCAAACCCTGCAATCACCATCGCATCGCAGCGGTTGGCGATTTCCGCAACGTCGGCTACATGATCGAAATGCCCATGAGAAACCAAAATGAAATCAGCGTCGACTTCGCTCGCTTTTCGGGGAGCCGTTGGGGAATCGTTTAAAAAAGGGTCGAGCAGAAGGCGGTGGTGCCCGTCATTAATTAACCATGTGGCATGTCCAAGCCAAGTTAATTCGATACTCATATAGCCAATCCTGAAAGGTCGAGGTTGTCAGTCCAATTCTACGTGAATTTTCTGCATGCGGAGTTTTTAAAGATTCTGAAGCGCCAATGTCAAAACGGGTTCGGGTAAGCCGCGATGGATTTTAATGGTTTGCCTTCAGAAATTCGACCATGGTAGGTTATTTTGATACGGGCTCCCGTAAAATACGGTTCATGTTGACTTTGTATTTTTCGACTCCGGGTTGTCCGTAAGGGTTGATTCCGAGTATCCGGCCCTCGAGCACCGTCGCCAGCATCATCATTTGAAAAAACTGACCGAGGCTTGATTCGTCGGCCGCCGGGAGGTGGAGGTTGGTCGTTGGTCGATTGTCGTCATAGTAGGCTTGATTGGTTCCGGCAATTGCGGCTGACATAATTTCAGGAAGCGTTTTGTCAGCAAGTTCATTGAGCTGGTCCTGGTCCCGTTGGCTCGAACCGATGGGAAGCGGATCGCAACGCCAGTGGTCAACAATCACGTTGTTCATTACTTTGTCCCGCGCACCTTCTTGATGTTGTTGGGCTCGCGAGTGAAGGTCCCGTGAATTGAGACAGGTCAAGGGCAAGGCGCCCCGTTCGAATTTTCCGAGGCTTTCGGCCAGCAATTGGTCATACCAGAAACCTGCGGATTCAAGTGATTTGCTCCAAACCGACAGGACTCTCGTCACGACACCTTGCTCTTTTTCAAGCAAGTGATTGACTGCAACGTAGTCTAGAACCGGATTGCTGCCGATGGGCTGTGTTCGAAATTGGCCGTTCATCGATGCAGCACCCTCGAGAAGTGCCACGATATCGATTCCCAAAATGGCAGCCGGCAATAGTCCAACGGCAGATAGAACCGAGAACCGCCCCCCTACCCCGTCGGGAACCAGAAATCGATCGCGACAGCCAATTTCGTCAGCGAGGTTCGCCAGTTTCCCCGATTCACCGGTGACTGGAACAACATAGTCGGGTAAATTTTCGCGGCCTACCTGTTCTTCCAATGCCGCTAGGAACTGCCGAAATGCTGCTGCCGTTTCGAGCGTGCCACCACTCTTGCTAATCACGACGATCGCCCACTTACCTTCGGGGCCTTCGCCGTGAGAGTGGTTCTTTAAAAATCCCAATAGTCCTTGAGACCAATCGTTGTCAACATTGTTGCCTTCAAAGTACATCCGTGGACGACCGCCGCGTTCGGCGCGGGTAAGTTCATTGAAGTAAGGTTGGCAGCAGGTCTCCATTAACGCTCGCGCCCCCATGTAAGACCCGCCAATTCCGAGAACGACCACTTTGTCGACGCGTTCCTTTAGTCTTGCTGCGGTAGCGAGAATGCGTCCGAGTTCACTCTCCGGGCGATTCGACTGATATTCGTCGAGGAGGCGTTCCGGCATTTCGAAAAAACCGGCATCCAAGGGTTGTTTTTCCTTGGGAATATTATCTTGGGATGCGAATAATTCAACATCTGTTTTGAGGATTTCATCTCGGGCCGCCTCGAGCTCCGAACTGAGTTGTTGTATTTGGTCAGTCGTGATGCCGTTGTCTGGAATTAATGAGCCGCTGTATTCAAAAACAAGTGGTTTTACTTTTGTCATCGAAGTCGCCAAAGAGTGTCAATAATTAAGTGGAGTGAGAAAGTAACCCCGGCTGCGAATTGTCCCCCAAAAGCTTGATCCGTTCTAGTGGACTGGCTTTTCCAAGAACAGGAACTCCCATTAAACGAAGCAGTTCTCTGGTTGTTAACTCATTTGACGCCCGGTGACGGCCCAATGCTTCGTGGGTTGATAAAATGGCACCGTTGGGAGCCTTGTTTTTTCAAGGATGCCAACCCTCCCGAAATTGTCGTAGATCCCTACAATAGTCAGGGATTGCTTCGAACGAGAAAAACGCGCCGAGTTCAATTTTCAGTCTAATTTCAACTAAATCACAATCGCTATGAATCCACTTACCAAGCACCCATCATTTTCCGGCCCTCAGGGTCCCGTTGTTCTTGTCATTATGGACGGGGTTGGAATTGGCAAAGGAGATCCTGGCGACATGGTTGCGAAAGCTTCTACCCCTCACCTCGACCACTTGAAAGCTAACTCCGTATACACCACGCTCCGCGCTCACGGTCGATCGGTCGGCATGCCATCGGAGGATGACATGGGCAATAGTGAAGTTGGCCACAACGCGATCGGCGCTGGCCGTGTGTTTGATCAAGGGGCGTTGCTGGTTCAAAATTCGGTGCAATCCGGAGCGATGTTCCGGGGCGAGACTTGGCAAGAGCTAACCGGTTCACTCGAGGAGGGAACCCTCCATTTGATTGGGCTGCTTTCCGATGGCAATGTTCATTCTCATGTCAATATTTTGGCGGCGATGTTAGAGCAAACCCATGGGCAAGGGATTCGCAAAGTGCGCATCCACACTTTGTTAGATGGGCGGGACGTTCCGCCGACCTCAGCGTTGGTCTACATCCAAATGCTGGAGAAACAACTTTTGGAAATCAATGCATCCGGAGAGTTCGACTATGCGATCGCCTCCGGTGGTGGCCGACTATACATCACGATGGATCGATACAACGCCGATTGGCCGATGGTGGAACGCGGTTGGAATGTTCATGTAAAAGGAGTGGGCCGAGAATTTGAGTCGGCTCAAACGGCAGTCGAAACTCTGCGGGCAGAATCACCCGGCGTGATCGATCAGGATCTCAAAGAGTTTGTTGTGGTGCGGGATGGAAAACCCGTTGGCCCAATCGTCGATGGTGATAGTGTCATTCTATTTAATTTTCGAGGCGACCGCGCAATGGAAATTTCTCGCGCCTTTGATGATGCTGAACTCGACGCGTTTGACCGGGGTGGGGTGCCGGATGTCAAATTTGCTGGAATCATGCAGTACGATGCCGATCTGCAAATTCCCAAACGATTCCTTGTCACTCCATCAGCGATCGACCGGCCGATGGGGGAGTATCTTGCGAGCACCGGAGTTTCTCAATTGGCCGTGAGTGAAACTCAGAAATATGGTCACGTGACTTATTTTTTCAATGGGAATCGTAGCGGAAAATTCGATGAGTCGGCCGAAGATTATGTCGAGATTAAATCCGATCTGCTTCCCTTCGAGCAACGACCTTGGATGAAAGGTGGCGAGATTACTGATGTTATTCTCGATTCAATCAATAGCGAGAAACACGGTTTTATTCGCGCGAATTATCCCAATGGCGACATGGTCGGGCATACCGGTGATCTTTTAGCAGTGGAGATTTCTGTTGAGTGCGTCGATCTTTGTGTCGGTCGTTTGAAGAAGGCGATCGATCGGGCGGGTGGAATATTGATCGTCACCGCGGATCACGGCAACGCCGATGAGATGTTTGAAGTCGGAAAAGATGGGGAATTGAAGTTGGATTCACAGGGAAATCCAAAATCCAAAACCAGTCACACCCTCAATCCGGTGCCGTGTTATATCTACGATCCATCCGGAACTGCGAACATTAGATTGTCAGAAGATCGGGAGCTTGGAATCAGCAGTCTGGCGGCAACCGCCTTGAATTGTCTTGGTTTTGTTCCACCGGAAGATTATGATCCGTCTATCGTCGAAGTCGGTTAGTAACCGATTACAGTCCTGGTCGGTTTCGCGCGTCGAGGTCGGCATGGCGGGTTGTATGCATTTGGTTTTGCCAATTTGGTATCGAGAGCCGCCAATGCACCGGAATCTTAAAATAATTTAAATACATACTCCTTTTTCCACTGAGGCCGATGAATGAAGTCTGTTCCTAATGTATTTCGTTGCCGGGTGATCTTAGTTTGTTTTGGTCTGTTAATCGGGGGCTCAATTTGCTCTGCGCAGGAATCCGATCAGACGGCCACGCGTAACGATTTTGTGTCGGACGCCAGTTTTGTCGTCGGGACTTATGACCCGTCCGCTGCCGATCACTCTGCCGATACGATCGTCACTTTGGCTAATCAATTCCTTGAATCATTGAGTGAAGAACAGAAATCAAAATGTCTCGGTGAACTTGCCAGTGAAGCGCGGAGGGAGTGGACGAATCTACCGGCGCGGAACGATGCAGATGGCGTGAAGTTGTCTGAGTTAAGCAAAGAGCAACTTGGCAAAGCATGCGATTTGATGGGGAGTTTGTTTAGTCGCCAGGGGTTTGAGAAAATGCGGAGCATTATGCTTGCCGATGACCAGCTATTAAAAGGCGGCAAGCCAAGACGGGGTTTTGGAACTGAGAATTTCGCCATTGTGATTTTCGGTGCGCCATCGAAAACAAAGCCGTGGTGTTTTCAGTTAGATGGACATCATGTTGGGGCGAACGTTTCTATGGAGGGTAACCAGATGACAATGTCGCCGAGCTTCATCGGCACACAACCACAGACCTTCAAGATTGGCGACGTAGAGTATCGGCCATTCAAAAATGAGACGGATATGGCTCATCAATTGGCGATGAGCCTTTCCGATGAGCAAGTCAAAAAAGCGGTGGTTCAGCCCACTCGAGCTCGAATTGTGGCGGGCCCCGGTCGAGATGATTTTATCCCGGTTCCACAGGGTTTGCCTTGTGAGCAATTAACCAAGGAACAACAAGGGATTTTGATTAATTTGATTCAGCAATGGGTAGGCGATCTTCCTCCCCAACAGTCGCAAAAACGGATGAATGAAATTCGGTCCGAGTTGAGCCAAATGAGATTTGCTTGGAATGGGAATCGAAACCCTAAGAGTGATATTTCTTATCGAATTCAATCACCCACCCTCATTATTGAGTACGCCTGCCAGGACCTTGGAGGAGACCCGCTGGACCATCTCCACTCAAATTATCGAGACCCAACCAATGATTACGGTGGGCAACTCAAGAAATAATTCGGTTCCCGATTGCTAATCTCTGGAAATAGGCCCGTTGATTTGCCGTGCTAGCAAACCTGGCATTGCTCCTAAGTCATAATTTTCGCACACTACGCCGCGAAAATTTTGAAATAAGGGGATTGGGTTTTGAGTTTGCTGCGAGACAACCGAATAAATGCGTTCATCCGGCAGGCGTTTCTGACGCTGTTGTTGGTGGTGCTCAGTTGCCAAGTTGGTTGTCGTTTATTTCGTTACGACGAAAAATCGTCAAACTTAATGGGTCACGCGCCAGTACAGAATCCCATGGTGGTTCCGATGATCGATCGGTGGATCGTGATGGAGCAAGTTAGTGATGAAGTTGATAATTATTTTAAGATCTATCGCGAAGAACGCATTCGCGTTTTAGACGGAATTATGTCTGAGGGATGGATTGAAACTCATCCCAAGATTGGCAGTACATTGGGCGAACCCTGGCAGAAAGATTCGACCCGTGGTTTTGAACGGCTGCATGCTACGCTTCAGACGATTCGTCGGTTTGCTAAAATCCGCGTGATTCCGTCGGGCAATGCCTATCAAATCGACGTGAGGGTTTTTAAAGAATTGGAAGATCTTAACCAACCTGTCGGCGCGACGACGCAGGGGCAGTTGCGGTTTGATAACTCGCTTGATCGTAATTCGGTGGCGGGAGTTGTCGCGAGTCCCAATGAAGGCTGGATTCCGATGGGGCGTGATTTTTCTCTTGAGCAAAAGATTCTAAGGAATATTTCAAGTCGCTTAGAGGGGCTCAACGAGCGTCTCAATTGAGTAGATCTGTGGTGATCGCGACCAGACGCGAAAAAAGGCATGGCTAATTAGTCGGCAACGGATTCGACCCAAAAAGAGATGGATTCTTGGAGTTGTTCATGTTCCAGAGTGTGGTGCGCTAGGAGCTCATCGGCGACAGCGCTGACGGCGGCCCAGTGGCGAGTTTGATTGAGGAAGGCCCGAACCCAGGATTCAGCTCTCGAAATTAGGTCCAATTGCTCCCGCTTGGTTGGCTTGAGGCGAAGTGCTGATTCAATTACCCGTTGCCAGTCGGCAGCGAATTCTGGTATCGACTCGATTGCGGCGTACTCTGACCGATAAAGCAACTCTGCGACCGGCCCGGCAAGGCTAACCTTGAGCTCGGCTTCATAAATCGCGGCGTCCGATGAAACGGGCCAGCTTACGATCGATTCACCAAATCGCTTCAATCCGTCATCCTCGGGCGGTTCAATGGAAACGCGGATGATTCGTCCGCCCAGCACCGCTGCCATCACCGCATGTCCGGCTTCGTGATAGGCCGTTATTTCTTCGATTTCGTCTTCCACCGTCATTGAATCCTAAGGGGGATATATTTGTACGTTGGGCCATTTATTTGGCTCATGTTTTACCAATTTAGTTTTAAGCGATAGCGGCGATATTCGCCAACCGTTCTAATTTTCTCAATTGCAGCCAGATTGGACGTATACATAAACTCGATTGGTACTAAACTGGGCATCCTTATTGACTTATGGTTCAGCGCATCTTTGCGCTAGAGGAATAGATTCACGATGGCGAAAAAGAAATCCAGCGGCAAATCCCTTGCTCGCCCCAGAGCATCAGTGCGTGGGAAAACGGCTGGGAAAACGGCTGGGAAAACGGC
>JAPKBL010000245.1 GCA_028823415.1 Mariniblastus sp. | reverse complement strand
GGTAAGGGTTACATGTGGTCTGTTTGTGAAAATGGAGGCGACTAATGCGACGTCCCTGGCAAATCTGGATACTGTTTTTCTTCGGACTCGCAATCGTGACCCCCGGAATGGGATGGTTAACGATCATGACCGTTCGTCTTGAGGAGAGCCGTGAAGATGACAGACGCGGGACGGAACTCGCCAGGCAGGAAGCAGAATTGCAGGAACGAATCAGTAGTGCGTTGTATCGAATGGATTTGAAGATGCTGCCTTTGATTGCCAGAGAAGCCGCGCGTCCAGGTTATTCTTACGACTCATTTTATCAGTCATTTGTTCCGGCGGAGGCTGTCAATAATAGAGAAGGTCGAGTGCCGAGTCGAAGTGGCAAGGGTTCGGGGGCGTCGGAGGGAAGTTATCAGGAAGTTCCCTCACCGTTGATGTTTCCACCACCTCAGTTCGTCAAATTCTATTTTCAGATCGGTTGTGAGCAGGAGATGCGGTCTCCTCAGATTCCGATGGGAGCTGCGAGGTTGCTTGCGGAGCATCGATTTGGTGTCAGTGCTCAATCAATAGGATTGAGCGAGCAATTGTTGCTGGAGGCGGGGGATTTATTTTCATACGAAACATTGTTAGCCGATGTCAGTGACGAGGCCATTGCTGATGTTTCGATTGATGTCGCTTCGACATTGAGAGGAGGAGGCTCGTATCAGCAGAACGCGAGTGAGCAATCCTCTTACAAAGTGCCCGCATTTGAAAATCTTGGGGCAACGAAATCTAAGTCCAGCGATTTATTAAATAAAAATGCGAACGGTACGGGACTACCGCAAGTCGCTCAAAATAACAAACAGGCGGTACAGCAGTCTCGGGGTGCCTCTCGCGGTAACGAGGAATTTAACCGCAGGTTACAGAATACGCAAAACCTAACGTCACAGCGATGGCAAGAGAGTAATTCGGCCAACGTTTATGAGACGAGTAGCCCAAGTCAAATTGAGGACGTGATGGGTAGCGTAAATCGGGATGTCGATTCACTGGGGTTGGCTGGTGTGATGCAGCCAGTTTGGGTTGAGGGCAATCTTATTCTGGTGCGTGGGGTTACTGGAGGCGATTCGCCGACCATTCAGGTGTGCTGGCTCGACTGGGCTGCAATTCAGGAATCGCTGCGTGCCGAAGTGGAGGATTTGCTACCTAATGTTGAATTTGAAGAACTAAAAAAAGATACAGAATTAAACGTCATGACAGCTTTGACCACGCTGCCAGTCCAATTGGTCGTCGACAGTTCAAGTTTGCTTTCGACCCTTGCGATTGGTTCGATCGCAGATCAAAATCCGTTTGCAGGATTGAGGGTCGCTTTATGGGTTGCTTGGCTAGGGCTTGCCCTCGCAGCGGTTGCCTCAGCGACGCTTTTGTTTGGCGTTATTCGTCTCAGTGAACGCAGGGCTACGTTTGTGTCGGCCGTGACGCATGAGTTACGAACTCCGTTGACAACGTTCCGAATGTACGCAGAAATGCTTGCGGAAAAGATGGTGCCGCCGGAGAAGCAGCAAGATTACGCCAATACGCTTTGTCTGCAGGCTGATCGATTGTCTCACTTGGTGGAAAACGTTCTCCAGTTCGCTCGATTGGAACGCGGGGCCGATTTTGGATGTGTCGAAACACTAACGGCAGCTGAAATAATGGGGCGATTTGAATCCAGAATCAAAGAAAGAGCAGCGGAAGTTGATTGGAAGGTAGCGGTAGCGATTGACGAATCAATGAGAGATCTTAGGTTCGCCACTCAGCCCGCGACGGTTGAGCAAATCGTATTTAACTTAGTCGATAATGCCTGTAAATACGCCCGTCCGAGTTCTCAGTCGAAGATAGATTTAAAAATTCTGCGTCGGGGGAAAAGCGTAGAAATATATGTTCAGGATTACGGTCCCGGTGTCCCAGTTAAATACCGCAAACGAATGTTTCAGCCGTTTTGTAAATCGGATCAAGATGCCGCAAATACCGCGCCAGGGGTAGGTTTAGGATTGGCGCTTTGCCGGCGGATGGCATCTTCACTAGGTGGAAAACTCAAGATTGTGGATCGAAAGAACAAACTCGACCGCAATTCAACCGGGGCTTGCTTCGTCCTTGAGTTGCCAGTTTGAAATTGAAATTTCTCGGTTGAAAATTTTCGATTTAAGTCATCGCCGAGTCCGATGGTGTTGGAGGCGAGTTTAAAAA
>JAPKBL010000244.1 GCA_028823415.1 Mariniblastus sp. | reverse complement strand
TCGCCCATCGAATCGCCCATCGAATCGCCCATCGAATCGCCCATCGAATCGCCCATCGAATCGCCCAAAGCCGTGGCGAACGCGGTCGCAAAATTATCGCAATGCGAGATGCTGATCATGATTTCGGCGATGCCGCGGGATTCGCAAATAACCTTTGCCTGTCCGCCCAATCGCACATAGGGTTTTCCCCCCATGTGATTGACGATTTCGATATCGGTCCACTGAATTCCATTAGACCAACCCGTCCCCATCGCTTTGAGAATCGCTTCTTTGGCAGCCCAGCGTCCCGCGTAGTGCTGCGTTGAGGCTTTGCGGGATCCGCAATATTCAATTTCATCGGGGGTATAAACACGCTGAATGAAAATTTCGTCGTGTTTGTCAATCATTTTCGCAACGCGCAAACATTCAACAATATCGGTACCAATTCCAACTACATTCATTTCGACACTCGAGCAATCATCTTCAAGGCTGGAAAACGCGTGCGCGTCGAACCAATGGCATTCTGGAATTTATTAGATCGTTCTGTTGATAACATCGGGCTTACACTCCACAAGCTTCTTTTGCGCGTTTGACCACCTCGCTTGCCTTTACTCTGGCGCGGGAGGCACCATCTCCGAGAATTTGGTGAACCTTGTCCACGTCACTTTCCAACTCAGCACGCTTTTCTCGAGCTTCAGCAAAATAGGATACGGCGACATCCGCCAATGCTTTTTTGACATCCCCATAGCCAAATCCACCCGTCCGGTACATTGATGCCATTTCCGACTTCGCTTGTTCGTCGGCAAACAAGGAAAACAACTGGTATAGATGGTCCGTTTCAGGATCCTTCGCATCTTCCATCGGACGCGAATCGGTTTCAATTCGCATAATCTTCTTTTTCATCGGCTTCACATCCTCAAAGATCTCGATGAAATTCCCGTAGCTCTTCGACATTTTTTCGCCATCGGTTCCTGGAACTTTAGCACTGCTGTCGAGTACCTTAGGTTTCGGAAGAGTAAAAACGTCTCCAAAATTATGATTAAATGCCTGAGCAATGTCGCGACAGACTTCGATGTGCTGAACCTGATCGGAGCCGACGGGAACAACGTCAGAATCATAAGCAAGAATATCTGCCGCTTGCAAAACTGGATAAGTAAACAACCCCGTGACGACAGGCAAGCCTTTTCCGATTTTGTCTTTGTAGGAAACACATCGCTCGAGTAGTCCCATCGGTGTGCCGGACATCAAAAGCCAACACAACTCGGAGATTTCTGGCACGTCCGATTGAATAAACAGGGTTGCGTGATCCGGATCGAGCCCGAGTGCCAACAGATCCATCGCCGTGTCTAGCGAGTTTTGGCGCAGTTGAGCTCCATCTCGGATTGTCGTTAACGCATGAAGGTTAGCGATGAAGTAGAACGATTGCTCTTCATTTTGCAACGCGATGTACTGCTGAATCGCACCGAAATAATTTCCCCAATGTGGTCGCCCAGTGGGCTGAATCCCTGAAAGTACCTTCATGATTGAGCATTCAATAAAATATGGTTCGATTTTGTGGCGCTAAGTTTAACAAGGCACCACGGCATCGCCTAGAACGATGTTGGAATCAACCAACGGCAGGAAATAACAAAATCATCCCGCAGCTAAACGCCAACTTAAAAATTCGCTGTCACAATTTTAACACACTGGCGGTGAAAATCTGCCCATTGCGAACAAATTCACGTTTTGAAAGATGAATTGATATTTATTAAAAGATGAAATCCTGGCTTTATCTTGGTCCAGGTCATTGTCGCCATTGCCTACCTAGGCATGTTAATTCCAGCGGTTCAACAAGTCCGAGAGATGGTTCGCCGTTGGAACCAAAGGGCCGATAGTCCAAGTCAGCCTGTGAACGCCAATCTGGAACCCGTTATTTTTTTTCTTAATGTGGTTCTTAAGCCCGTGGTGCGGCAGTAAACCTCGTGGACCTTAAATAACCCGATCGTTGCGAATCCCTTTAGACCACCCATTCGGCGGCGATATTGTTTAGCACAATCCTTAATCCATGAATTTGAATCATCCAATGCAAGCGGCTCTCTATCTGCTGCCCCGAACGCCCACACCTACCATTGGACCGCCGGCCCTGGGACGATAAGACTCAGTGGAATAGCTTCGTTCAAGAATTCGAACCTTACCCAGGACCGGAATCCTCAGTACCGGAATTCCCAATACCGGAA
>JAPKBL010000158.1 GCA_028823415.1 Mariniblastus sp. | reverse complement strand
ACTTCCTCGACGGCTAGAACTCTTACTATCCCGCGAACTATCCCGCGAACTATCCGGCGAACTATCCGGCGCCCCTTCTGCACGATTGGGCTTCCGTCGTCGTCGGCCATGAGTCAGGTCATCTTCTTCGGTGCGAGGCCTTGGATCGAGGTCTTCAATTTCAAATTCAAAGACTTCTTCGCCATCACTGGCTTCAATGTCGTCGTAGCCTTCTTCATAGGCGACTTCTACTTCCTCGGATGAATTGTCCGAGGCATTGGAAGATTCTGTTTCCGATTCTTCGGCTTCAGCAATGAATGATTTGCGTGGTCGCGGATTCCAGCCGATTAGATCATCCTCAGGATCGCCTGATTCGGAATCGTTACCAGTTGTGAACATTGATGAAAGGACGCTAGACTTTTCGGGAGAAGAGATGGGCTCAAGTCCCAAAACCTCTGCCATCTCCTCGGCTCCAGATTCCTCATCGACTGCCGCTGTCTCTGCCTCAACTTTGGGTGCTGCTCGAACTGGTTCCGATTCGGTTGCCGTCTTTTTGGACGAAGAAATGCCAAGCATGTTGGCTAGAAAATCCCAGTGTCCAGATTTTTTCCCACTGGTATCGGCAGCGCTGGCATCGGCAGCGCTGGCATCCGCAGCGATAACGTCCACGCCAGCATCGTTCGACTCGTTTTTGGAATCATCGGCTGAAATCACAGCCTCCTCACTGGTCCCCTCTGTTTCCGACTCATTCTCGAATTCGTCATCCTCGATTGGTTCTACTTTTTTCGATGCATTCCCGCCAAAGTAATCGTAAAGCTCATCTGTCACGATAGTTCTCCGTTGACAAAGTCAACCACAAGGCTGTACCGACCAATTGAATTTTGGCGGCCAGCAGTATATTTGAAGAGCCTGCACTAACAGACCCAAAAATTGTTCTTTGAAACCCTAATATATCGTAAAATGCTTAATTTAAGGAAGCCCTTCGACTCCGGCTGGACCAGATTAGTCCGAATGGCACCTTAAATTTATCGTCGCATTGTGGAAACAATTTTGGGCAGGCTGGGTAATTCATGGGAATCACTGAAAAAACCAGTTGGAATACGAAAAAAGCTCGGAGAAACCCCGAGCTTTTTCATTTCGCACCAATCGCCCTACTTTAGTTAATATCCCGCCTAATCATCAGTGAACCATTATCGGCGACCGAGAACATCGGTCGATGGTAAGAATTGTAATGGCTCATACCTCGCGGTCGAAACGCAAGACCGACGAAAATATTGAATCCATCGTTCGGATTTCCACCGACGTTAAGACTTCCCAGCGGCATCCCTTCTTCGCCCAGGTAGTATGAAAAACCTGATTGTACCGCAACTCGTTCCGCAATCGGAATATCGAAATCAAGACCCATTACGACTTGGGAGTCACCCGACCAACCGATGTAACCTCCACCGGTACCGCCTGAGGGAGCGTCGTATTTGTAATAGAAACGGTAGTGATCAATCGGTTGTTGAATCAACCCGGTGAACGGTATTCCGCCATGCTCTCCCGACGTGTCAGCATCCTGGATACCTTTCGCAAACCGAAATCCCAATGTTGTTCCATTGGGATAGACCCAACCAATATCACCACGCGCTTGAACGACGTCGTCTGTGGTGAACCAATCTTCGTGGAGAACATCAAACACCAAACCCAGTTGCATACCGTAATCTACCCGTCGGTAAAATCCACCGGTGACGAAAATTTGATTTCGCTCCTCCGAGGTAAAGCTATTTCCATTAAAGTTGGACTGGACGGTTCGGACACCAAACTGTCCCGAAAATAAGCCGCATGAAAGTCGGCAAAGTGGGAGGCCCGCGTTGAATCCGCCGTAAAGACCATAGCTACTGTCATCAAAAAGCCGATTGTTGAAGAAGGTATCAGGGATCCGGTACATTGGGGATTTGAACGATGTTGCACCCGAGAAGTACTCGGCATTTTTTAGCAACTCACCTAATCCAGTTAACCAACATGACCCCGGAGGGCAGCCGCCGCGTCCGTAGCAACTATCGCAGCCATCAAAGTATCCGCCAATTTCGCCGCAACTCTCACAACCGCCGTCGATGAATTCTCCACCGACGAATTCTCCACCGATGACTTCACCTTCGAAGTATTCCTCGTTGAGGATTTCCGCCGAGATAACCGGCGCCCCTCCGTCAACGACAGCTGATTCCATTTTTTGAGCTGTGCGAACAACGTTCGAACGTTTTGGAGACAGACTTTGCCTTGCGCTCGTCTGCATTAAACCTGTGCGTCGCTGATCGGTGTAGGCTGCCCGCTGCGCCTGTCGTACCGGTCTCGCCGTTGTGCTATTAACCCGAGACTGAGTCGTTCCACGATTCATTCTTGGTGCGTTCAAATCGACGGATATTTCAATATCACTTTGCATTGTCACCGGTCGCACCGCCGATTTAGGCTTTGCCTGAGCCCTTGCTCGGGCTTCTTGCATCGCAGCAACTCGGCGATTGTATTCCGCCTGCTGTGCGTAAGAGGTACTGGTGATAAGTAAAAGGGTTGCCAGCGATCCTAAAAAGATCGCCTTCATTTTAAGAGGCAAAAACATTTCGATCATCCTGTCGTGATTGCTATGGGCCATCGTTGCAACAACTTGCGCATAAGGCCATTGCTAAAGAAGATCGGAATCGTCAGACTCCTTTCTTTCGTCAAACTTCAAATAATCCAAAATTACTGACCAAACCACCCAAATTAACAAACGCCAGTTTTTACTCTATCTCATCGGAGATTTGAAAATCTCAACGGCAGTGAAAAATCGAGACGAGGGTCGGAACAGAGCTTGAGATCCTCGTCCAATGGATGAACAGTTCGAATTGCTTAAAAATTCAACTATTTCATCCGGCCGCGAAGGGGGAGTATCAGGATTGGATCTCTGTTAAGGACTGCCTGACTGGCGACCATCTTCGCTGGCTTGTTCCGCCGCAATCATGCTGGCTTGATTTCGCTGAACTCGCGATCGTCTGTCCGTGTCGAGAAAATAGGCCACTACTTTCGCCGGGAGGCTTCCATTTCTTCCGGCATTATTTTGCCGTCGCCGTTTCGATCCATTTTGGCGAACATTCATTCGGCGTTCCCCACCGCTTCAGTCCGCGTCAAGATTCCATCTTGATCGCGGTCGATTTCGTGAGAGTGCCCCTTCAAAAAACCCCCCATCGCACTCCGCGAACCGCCTCGTCCGCTTAGCTCGTCCTCGCTCAGATTGTCATCACGGTTCGCATCGTAGCCCTCGAATGCCTTAATCGCCTCACCAACGATTTCCTTTCGACTGATGATTTTATCTCTATCTAAGTCGATCTCGTCGGCATGAACCAGAATCCATGGTTGGCGTGGGCTGTCACCAGTCTGTGGCCCGCGCGGCTTGCCAGATTGAGCTGGAACCTCATTCGCTGGCGGCGGATTTTGACAGCCTCCTCAGCGACTGCCGCCGTTTTTTCCACGTTGTCCACCAGATCTGCCTTTTACCTTTCCACTGTCTAAACCCACTTCGCTCTGTGAAAATACTCCCATCCCGGTCTGGGTCTAGTTGTTTCAGGAAACGCGGCGCGGATTCGATCTCCTGAGAATCCAGCAATCCATTCGAATTCCTATCCAGCAATTTAGTAATCGGAGCGGATTTCAAATCCTGTTGGCCAAGGGCGACTCCAGCCAACCCCGTAAAAACAACCGCAAAAAAATCAGTTGGCATAGCCTTCGAAGCATATCTATCCGCCTCATTCGTTAACAATACGACGATCCAAATCATCGTGAAACCGAAAAGAAAAGAACGCATCCGCCACCGCCGATTGACCGACCAATTCAAGTAAAATTGACTTCGGCCCGCCCTGCCCTCGCGGCAATTTTTCAAGCATCATCCAATGGATGCTCCCTGCATTTTCATCAAACCAGATTTCAATTTCCTTGGGACCACGAACTTCTTTAGATTTCTTCACCCCGGTTAACCGTGACAAAGTTTCACCATTGCGCCCACGCTTGAATCCACGAATTAAATTGATGCGATAGCCATCTTTGATCTGTGTCAAATGTTTCTGGATATCTAGCAAGGGCAAGTCATGCTGACTCCCCGGCAAACTATTTCGGAATTTTTCCAAATCAGAACTGACATGAACGGGACTATCGTTTCGAAAAGACCAACTTTGCTCGCCATCACAACCTGCAACCCGGCCATCTCCAGATATGGGCGCATGCATCAAAACAAATTTCTCTGAACCGCGTACAACGAGCGTCGCATTATCAACCGTTTCCTTTTTTCGCCGAGCGTCCGAAGTCATGGGCTCCGTGAGTTGAGCTGGAGAATATTCCTCGACGACGTGAATACGATACGTACGATCAGTTGAATTCAGCGAAGCGGAGATTATGGTTTCAATGGATTCAGTTGCAGCCAATAAATCACTTTTCGGAATCGCCAGAAATGCGATTACAGACAGAACCGCTGCCACCGCCAAGAGTGACGAGACAACTTTGATGTAACTTCGTTTTCCAGAGCTAGCGCCAGAGCGACTCTCGCTTCGCCTGCGGTTTCGCTTAGAACCGACACCTCCAATCGATTCCATGACTCGATCGATCCGCCGCTCACTTTGATCGCTGCCCCGCTCGCCCCATTCCAGAAGCAAACCATGAACAACCAATCCATTTGCAACCTGATTGAGATCGGCCGGGTCAAGAAACTCATCCTGCTCGCTGGAATCTCGCGGATCCCCATCCATGGCTTCGCTAAGTAAATTTTCAATTGGCTCACTCATGAGACAATACCTCACCGAGTAATAAGCCTCTTGTCTGCAAACATTGCACAAGTCGGCTTCGCGCTCGCTGCAGTCGCTTTTTGCAAGCCTCAATTGTCAAGTCGTTCTTCGTTGCGACATCTTGTGCCGATTGATCTTCAAGATATCGCTGCAAAATGATTTTTTTTCGGTCATCGGGTAATGCATCAATGCATTCCCGAAGCACTGCGGAACGATCTTGCCATGTATCGGAAGCCTTCGAATCGATTTTCCCGAATTGCTCAGAGATCGCAACTCGAACGTCATCGGACAGCAGAGATGGAGTTAGTTTCCTACGTCGGTGTTCCGCCATAACTAACCGTGAAGCGATTCCCCGAAGCCATGGCCCGAACGGCTTGCTGAGATCGCAATCGTCAAGGCGTCGCCACGCCACGATCATCACTTCCTGGAATAGATCATCCATTGAATTTTTATCGACCAGCAGACTACTCAAATACGCAGTCAGCATAGATGCATTTTCCCGAACCAAAATCTCGAAAGCTGTTCGTTCGCGATTATTCACAATCTAAAAATCCGTTCACTTGTTTATTCAATGCTTCTCTCTATTAATACTGCCACTTTTGGGCGTTTTGGGGACAGAAAAAACAAAAAAAGTCGTTATTTCACAAACGAATTTTCAAACAAACGAACCACCACTTCATAACTGTTAAATGAGCACTCTCGCAAACGGCCCGTTCGAAAAAATCAAAATAGTCGTCCCCAGCACGGTGCGCGTGGAATTTGCGAGACTTTTGTTGGGTGAAAATTAATCACAGCCGTAGCTATTAACAGATTAGTCAATCAGCGCAGCCCTGAGCCGCCCAGTTATTACAATGCGATACCGATCTCGCGACCACCCTGCCTAAACCCCACATTCTGGCCAATCAGCCACTGACAAAATTTCGATTGGAAAATTTCCAATCGAATACGCAATAAAAAAACCCGTCGCTCGATTTCTCGAGGACGGGTTTATTTCGATCTCAGTCGGAGTTCAGCAAACCTAATTACTTGCCGCTAAGCTCCCAGCCCTGAATGTGCTTATTGCCTGCTTCCGCAATTTCATTCAATGTATTTTCGACATTCAATCCTGCTGGAGCTTTGAAAACACAAGAATTGTCTTTTGGATTCGTTTCAATTTGAACGACACCATTGACTCCGTTTAAAGCGTTCTGCACGGAACGCGCACAACCACCTCAGGTCATGTTCGGTAGCTTGAGAGAAACAGTCTGGAGGTTACCGTCTCCCTTTGGCTTCTTCTTGCCTTTTCCCTTGCCTTTTCCTTTTCTAGGCGTAGGCATTTTCGCTTTCTGGTCATCCGTTAGGAGTCCCATGATTTCGTCTTTGATTTTTTTTCCTACCGCTGCTGGCTTCTTGAGTGCTTCAAGATAATTAGCCATCTTCTCTTCTGACAACCCCATCGCCTTTTCGACGGCTGCTGTCATTTCTTTCCCTTTAAGACCAGCCTTGGCTGCTTCTTTGCGGGCTTCATTTTTTGTTTTGTTTTCTTCCTTCGAAAGCACCGAGGTTACGGCTTTCCGTGCATCTTTCATTTCGCCGTCATACTTAGCAAGAACGGCTTCGGCTTTCTTTTTTTGCTCATCGGTCAATTCAACCGATTTAAAAGCTTTCATGAGGTATGAACTAGCTGAGCCCGACGCTCGAGCCTTCTTCTTGTCATTTCCTTTTTTTGCGTCGTCTTGAGCAACAGCTACGGTTGCAAAACACAACAATAACGCGAGGCAAGACATAAGGCGTAACTTCAACATTTAAATGGGTCCCTTCGAGAACATTTATTAGAATTCAAAAATTCGAGTTCCTTATTGGAACCCCAAATACCTCATCTTGTCAAACAGAAAAACCGCGATTCCAGAATGGCGACTGCGCTAAATCTCACAAAATGGAGTAAAACCGCGACAACCTGATACAATCCGCCCCAGATTTGACCTGTTTGCCGTTCACCACTTCCACCAACCCAAAAAACTAATTGGTTGACGGACTGATTAAACCAGATTTATGCGGAATTTGATTACTGACGCCGAGCAAGAACAAGAGCGGCTTGCCTCCGGATGCCATCAACCTCAATAAAATTGCGGCGGAAGTTTGGACAAACATAAACCACTTCCGTATTCGCTGCTCGAACAAGACATTTCCCTACAGAGCCTCTAGATAGGCTCTCGCTCGGTTGATCTCATCGGTCACCCGTGTCGTTGTCTCCAATATTGGACCACCGCGCGGGAACGGGTGCATGAATATTTCGACCCATCCCCGGTACTCGACCTCTGCTAACGCCTCCACCAGTGGTTTGAAATCGAGCGACCCACGACCCGGCATTTGCAACAACTCCTGTTTTTTGGGCAACGCCTTCATGCAACCCATTCCATGCTGCCAGGCATAGAAAACCTCAATTGAATTCCCGAGTTCACGAATTAAACTACTTAACAAATCGGTTTTCTGGGGCAAGTGATAAGGCGCAAAAGCAATCGCAAGTTTTTCGGAGGTTCGCAGCTCCGCCAGATAACGCAACGAATCCGGAGACTCAATCAAACTATTTGCGTGGTTCTCAATCGCGATCGTCACTCCCGTTTCTTCAGCGATTTCGAGGTGCGGTTTCATTTTCTCAAGAAACCCATTCACCGCGGCTTTCAACTCCGAACCTTTCAATCCTTTTGGACCAGCACCGCCAGTTACAATCGTCGTACCACCAAGCCTCTTTACCAGTCTCATCTCATCCCGCAATCCAAACGGGCCAAGTTTGTACTGCGTAATGCACCCCAGGCGCACGTCATGCTGCTTCAGCAGTTCGCAGAATTTATTCTCGCCGATCAGGTCGAGCTGCTCACGCTGACTCCCATGCACTTTGGGCCATAAATCAATCGCCGTAGCGCCAATTTTTTTAACCTCTGGCAGAATCTCTTCCAGATCCGTATAGCCGTACATACAGGACGAGAGGATGTACTTGAATTTAAGATCTGGTTCTGAATCCTGAGAAAACGGACAACGCAGCCAACCAGGAAAAACACCCGCCAGCAATGCCGCATTCAAAAATTCTCGACGCCCAAGGTTTGTGATCATTGGATTTCAAACCCCTCACGTTGTTCACGCTTAAGCCACGAACTGGCCCCCCGATCGCCTGTAAATTCTTCTTTTACCGGATCCCATTGCAATGGACGACCCAGTCGCATTGAAATATTTCCTAAATGGCAAGTGGAAACGCTGCGGTGCTGGCTTTCAATATCAGAAATGGGCATCTTTCTCGATGCAACACAGTCGAAAAAATTCCCCATATGATTAACGATCGCATCCAGTTTCCCCGCCCGCATCGGACGATCGAAGTTATCGCTATCATAGACCTTCCAATCTTCGCGGTTGAACGGTTTTTCCTGCAGGCCCTCGACTGGCGAACCGGTGATTTTCCCTCGGTTTACAAAGATCCTTCCTCGATCTCCGGTAAACAATATTCCGTTATCCCCCGAGTCCTGGACTTTCATTGTCACTCCGTTGGCAAATTCGTAATCCACCTCAAAATCAACCGCGACATTAAAACCATTCTTGACCGCTGGCATTATCCCGGCACCACGAATCTGGACTGGTAACGAATCAATCGCCCATTGCGCAATGTCTAAATGATGAGCCCCCCAGTCGGTCATTTGACCGCCTGAGTATTCGTACCACCAGCGAAATGTATAGTGCGAACGTTCCTCGATGTAAGGCGCGTCCGGCGTCTGCCCTTGCCATAGATTCCAATTTAAATGGTTCGGCGGTTCCATCGACTGCAACGAGCCGCTGGTTTTATTTTTCCCAAGGACCACACCGACATGTTTCAAGCGACCAATTCGGCCACCTCGCACCATTTCGACTGCTAATCGAAAACGGTGATCGCTCCTCTGCCAGGATCCAACTTGAACCACGCGTCCGGTTTCTTTTACGACATCGCGAAGTAATTTCCCTTCATCAATCGTGAGCGTAATCGGCTTCTCACAATAAACATCTTTACCGGCGCGACAAGCATCGATCACCATTTTAGTATGCCAGTGATCGGGCGTTCCAATCGTAACCACATCGACGTCTTTTCTGGCGATAAGTTGTCGATAATCTTCGCAGCTATAAGGCGTACTTCCGAACGACGCTTTGGCCTGATCACGAACGTTGCGATCGACATCGCAAACCGCCACGATGTCTCCATAGGCAGTCGCCTGATTGGCGAGCACACTCCCCTGATACCTTAACCCGATACAACCCACGCCAACCCGTTCCGACTTGAGTCTAGATTTCGTGGGAACCGTCTCGGCTTGGGTACCGCTCCAATAACCTGGATTCAAAAAACTACTAATCGCCGCCGTCTTTAAGAATCGCCGCCGAGAGAATACGCTGCCTGCCATATTTAATCATTAACCATTTGAGCGAGACGAAAAAACTGTAACGCTGTCGAAGAACACTCGTTACGAGCGGTTATCTTAAGGTAACAAGCATTGCAAATCAAAATTTACGGATTGGCACCTCTTCGCTTTCGCCGAAAATTAGAGCGGGCAGTTGAGCGGGCAGTTGAGCGGGCAGTTGAGCGGGCAGTTGAGCGGG
>JAPKBL010000048.1 GCA_028823415.1 Mariniblastus sp. | reverse complement strand
CGCCACCATCGAATTCGATTGAGTGAATTGGTGTTGGGCATGATTGTTTGATTTAGCTCGCCAAAAAAAAATGCAGCCTGTCTCAAGTGGACGAGCTGCACACGTGTTGATCTTTTTTTGGACGAAGGAGCTTGGGGGACCGCACTAATTGACAGGGGGTGCAGGAAGGTCAAAGGTCGTTTTTACGTTGGAGAGTTCATGGATGTAATGACAGAGCAAACCATAGGTCGATTGAAACTCGGGGTAGCGTGCCAGTTTTACAAGCTTGGGGTCATTGCAAACGTATTCGAAATTTGTCCTGCATTTGATCAGAGATTCTACCGATGGATGCCCATTTGCTTTAAAAACCTGAGCCGGTAAACCGAGGTAACGCTGCCATTTTGGATCAAGCACCCCGTACATCTCAGGGGCGATTTTTGCGAGTTGATCTCGCAATTGGTCGACCTCTTGCTCGGAATACTGTTGGGCAAGGATTGGTTTGGATTGGTTTGAAGTGGAAGCTTTTAAGGTGGGGACTTGATTGAGATTATCACTGAAAGTGGCAGCCGTCGCGGTTCCCGTATACTGCATTACTTCGCGACCGAGTCGTTGAGCACTCAAGGGGATCGTGACTGGACCACCAGGTGTCGACGACTTGTAGTAGGTTGCGTTGCGGATGGAGTCCATTCGAACCACGGATCCATCGAATGAAACTCCAGCGAACAAACCGCGGCTTCTGGAGTACGAATAAATTTGCGAACCGAGTCCAGAATCGGTTGCTGCGGTTGCCTGTCTTCCAATTGGGCCGGCAGCGATTCCAGCGTCAGCTCCAAGGGTCATCCGTCCAGATAATAGCCCGTTCACACTTTTTCGAGTTTTGAAAACCAAAACGACATCCGTTGATTGAACTCCGACCTGCCAGCCAATGTTGCCGCCGGTAAGACTCGCGAAAACGGGAGCATGCCAGCCACCCTTGTCGTCACGAATCATAACGACACCATTTCCGTGTCGAGCGCCAACGACGAAACTCGCTTTGACGACGCCTGGGAAAATGGCCACAGCCTGCGCGTCGCGCAACATGCTACGGGGTATTCCTTGAGCCGGAATCGACATGATTTCGTTTAACACCCCAATCGATTCGTTGACCGTTTGCTCTTCTTTGTATTGGCCCGATGCAAGGGAGCAATGAACCATTAAGATGCCGATACAAAGGGCCTTTGTTAAACTGGGTGTAGGTTTCATGCTGTTGTTCCTTGTCTGACGGGCCTTGAAAAATCGAATCTCATTTCGACCATCGGCGAGGTCGAGATAACACCAGCCTATTCGAGGTGGTGAAATTAGGTCAAGACGAATTGCGGCCGTGTTTTTACGAGCGTAATGGCCCCGGATGCGAGATTTCTCACAGCTGACAAATTGTGGTCGGTGAGGGGGCGATTTGAGGAGCTCGAATCCAGCTGGCGGGTTTCCGGCTCTCATAGAACAGAATGCAACCCGCGGCTAGTTTTTACCGGTCTGTTGATCATCGATTCGTGTCATCGTCCACTGCTGTGTTTGACCATTATCGAAATGAATCAAGGCTCCGGCTTCATTTTCGGTCAAATTGTAGAGCCCAGTTTCCATGATCGGCCATTGCTTACCGACGGGTCCCCAGGCTGCCCGCTGGCTTTCTTTATCGACTGTCCCTTCCACTTCGAATGAATCATCTGTCAAGGTGTTTTGAAAGGTACCTCCAATCAATCCCTCTTTGCTGATGGCCAGTTGAAGGTAGAGAGTTGCATTCTCAACCGAGCCTTCGTTTTCGGTGATCGCGAAAACACCGAGCGGTAGCCATTCTACGTTGTCGGGGTCGACCTCGGGCGCACTTTCAGCGATTGTCTGTGCCTGTTGAGAGTATTCTTCAGGTGTGCCAACGGGATTGCCTTGGTAATAAACCTGGTCTCCCTCGTAGTAGATATTGGTTCCGTAATCGTAGTAGACCGGTTGTCGATTGATTCCGTTGGCCCACCAGCTTGTGATTGCGCCGGCGGTGGCATACGCCCACCAATTATTATTGTAGCGATTCCAGTGATAACGGTAGTGTGGATATCGTCCCCAATATCCAGGGCCATAGGCTGGAAGGTGTACTGGCCTCGGGGGGCGATAGCCCGGTGGACGGTAACCTACTGGACGTGATCCGGGTGGACGATACCCCGCGGGGCGAGTCACAGGTTTGATTTTCACGGGGTAATGAACCGGACGAACCCGGTTCGCAGGTGGGATTTTTGTTCCAGGTTTCGTTGCAGGTCTCGTCGTCGGTCGCGTCCCCGGTTGGGGGGTGGGCCGAGGAGTTGGCTGCACCGCAGGCTTATTGAACGGGTTGGCAGGTAATGTCGATGGCCGATCCTTTAGAAAGTTACCTGCAGCACCCCCTTGAGGTCGTTGGGCTGGTCTATTGGACGGTCCCCGAAAATCCATGAATTGATTAATTTGTGATGGCGTGGGCCGTGAGTTGGATGCACCGCCGGCAGGCCTGGTCGTAGGCCGATTGGTTTGCGGCCGGATTTTATTTCCGCCTGTGGATGGTCGAGGGTTGGTTGGGAATTTATTGTTCGGCTGTGTTTTGTTGGGGAAATTGACGGAGGGGCGGGAAGCGGGTAGCTGAGTGGTTTTTCTTTTTGAGCTCGGCCTCGCTGATGTTGGACGGTGCATCGATGGCGAGTGACTAGTGGAGGGGCGCGACGACATGGTCTTCTTTGACGGCATCGCACGATTTTTATTATTACTGTGTTTGGCTCCGCCGCGTTGAGCGACCGCCTCGTTAACGATCAAACCCAGCCCAAGAAATATAAAGATCGTCAACAGTTTTTGATTTTGATTTGAATTTGGATTCATCACTAAGACTCTTGCGAATAATATTTAATTAAGAATAAGGGAATTAGTTTTTTCGACGGGAGCGAATGCTCTCGATATTTGGCATAAGTTGACCATCGATTACTCGATTGGTTTTTTTCCAACTGTGCTCACCATTTTCATGTAGCTGAAATGCGCCACTGAAAGAACCTGAGCTGCCGTCGGCAAATCTGGCGACGGACTGAACGGTCCACTGATCATCCCCAGCGTGCCAGGTACCCTTGATTAGCCCGCCATCTGAGTCAAACAACCAGCTGCGAATTAGTTCCGCGTTTGCATCCCAGCCAATGATTTGGAGACCCGAGGCGATCGTTTCATTGGAACCGTCGAGTACGGTAAATTTGCGACTGATAAAGTTCTGATTCACGGTCCATTGACAGGTGTAATCGATTTGGTGGCCCTTGGCTGTCGCCGTCCATTGCCCGATGAGCCATTCCAGTTGTTTTAATTGATCGTAATTGGATTCCAGTGCTGGTGATTCGGTTTCACTCACGCGATCGATGAGCCACTTCTTTTTCTGTTTTACAAAGACAACGTCATATTCTGACTGAGTTGTTTGCCCATCCCCCGCGACGACAGTTGCCCTCCCCTTCTCGAGCGCGACGTTTGGGGAAATGAATTCAATGGAATCCGTTTGAAGCGATAAATTGGGAGCAGGAGTGCTGGCAAAAAGATCCTCAAACTGCTTGCGCATTGCCACGCGACCGGTTGTGGTTTTGCCGCTTGTTTGGCTGAAGTAGACACCGGCATCCGACCAATGGGAAATCAACGCTTCTATATTTTTAGCGTTGAAAGCAGTCTCGTAAGCAGAGATTACCTGCTCAATTGAGAGCCTGTCCTGTTCGTTGAGTACCCGGGTTTGCGATGGTGGTTGTTGCGATGGTGGTGGTTGCGAATGAACGGGGTTAATTAACCACAACGTTGACCACAACGACATAAATCCCAGCAGGACGATTAGCAGGTGACGGTGCATGTTTTCCTCGAACTCTATGATACTCAGCTTTAAAAAAATTGTAGGGTATCTACATCGAAACTGGAATGGCTCGAAACTGGCGTGGTGAACTGGACAAGAAGGCCGCTCCCCTAAAGAGGGGTGTTATTCGGTTTTCGCTGGGCGGACTTGAGAGGTTGCAAGCGAAATCCGGATTCAGCTAGCAACGCAAGTATCCGAGCATTCTGGCATTTGGAATCGATGGGGGGATGGGTTAGATTTCAAACGCAATCTTGGTTTTCATCCTGTTCGCATTATGAAAATCGAATCGTATTCACGGATGAATGCGAGGCAATTTAGAAAAGACTTGGCGCACGGAAGTCATTCGAATGATTCGATTACATGGAAGCCGGTGGACTGCCAATGGGGCGCTCTTAACAGTGCTTTGTTTCGGTGCCTGGTTGAGCGGTGTTGTCTACGGTCAGACGCCGGTGGATCTAATTGTCAAAAAAGCTGCCTCTACTGAGTCGACCGTGGCCGATCAATTTTGGCCAACCCGTGAAGATATTCTCCGGCGACTCGAACGCAATGAATCGGAGCTAAGCCGAGCTGACGTGCAGTTACGGGCGACCGAATCGAGTCAAAGCACTGCGTGGTTGACGGAGTCTATCAACACGCAGATTGCGCAGCGTCAGTTTTTAAAAACGGTGTACCAGCAGCATCTTTCATTACTGGAGACGATCGCCTCGAGCGACATTACGAAAGATGAACTTGAGAGAGAGTTGGAGAGTTTCAATGATCGCCAAATTGCCGTCAGTGAAATGCTCTCCTTTGGCGAGGTAGAACGTTTAAGAGCAGTTTTCGATAACGAGAATAATCGCATTGCTACGATTGATGCGGAAATTGAATCGATCAAAGGGATGAAAGAGGGGGCTCGCACGCGTCTGGAGGTGTTCCAGCGGACGCTTCGCCAAGCCACAGAGGATAGCGAAGATGAAGCCGAATCGGTCGAGGCAACGAAACAAAAGAGAAAACGCGATACGCTGAGTTTGTCAATTGAGATCAGTAAATCATCGATTGGAAAGATGGTTTTGGAAATACAGATTCTCACGAATCAATTGCTTGTGCACCGAAGCCGACTCGATCAATTGAGTAAAATACTCGAGGCGACTCCGCAGAAGACGGTCATCTCCGAGAGCGACTTGGAGCAGCAAATTGCCCAGTTAGCCAAACGCGAAGAGAGGATTCGTGTTGAATTAACTACGATTCAAAACCTGCTCACTGAATTGCAAGATAAATTCAATGAGTCGCTTCAGCATGAAGGATTGGATTCGAAAGCTCGCCTCCAGATTTTTTCGATCCATGAACTGTTGCAGGAGAATTACCGGTTGCGGGCGTCGTATCTGAATGCGTCGATGTCTGAAATCTATGTGTTGCAGTATCTGTGGCGTGTTCGTTTTGAAATATCCAGTGAGCTGCTCAGCGATGAATTAGTAGAAGACGCCGTCTCACGCATTAAGCAACTCGAAAATCGCCTGTCCAACGCCAAGTCTCTTGTTGAATTACATTTAGATCAAGTCAGAGGCCTTAGCTCTGCCCCTCGATTAGCACTCAGGTCCGACCCTGAGACGATGCAATTACTTGCCGGTTGGCGTGCCTTAAGTGGCGTGGCCGTGAGTGATTTCTTTAAAGCTGGCAATCAGAGACTGTTGCAAGTTGAAATTGCTGAACAGTTGGCTCAGCGGGTGAGCGAGGAACTGAAACGTGAAGGTTTAACGGCCCCGCAAAACTGGAGCTGGGGTTTAGTGTCTACCACGGTAAAACGGGGGTGGGATTTTGAGGTTTTCAGTGTTGACGATCGATCAATCACTGCTGGGAAAATCCTGTCTGGTTTTTTAATGCTGTTCATCGGTTTATTTATCAGTCGCCACACCAGCCATGTGCTTGGCCCCCGCTTGTTACGTCGGTGCGGCGTTCACGAGGGAGGGATTCCCGCATTCCAAACGATCTTTTTCTATTTGCTGTGCGTTGGTTTTTGTTTTTTGACCCTTGAGTGGCTCAATATTCCGTTCACCGTTTTCGCGTTTCTTGGCGGAGCGGCCGCGATTGCCATCGGTTTTGGCAGCCAGACATTGCTCAATAATTTCATCTCTGGCTTGATTATTTTAGGGGAGCGTCCTGTACGGGTTGGCGACCTCATTGAAATCGACGACATTCGCGGCAACATCACACATATCGGTGCGAGAAGCACGAAACTGTTGACGGGTGAAAATCTTGAGATCATTGTTCCAAATTCAAAATTCATGGAACAGCGACTGATAAATTGGACTCTGTCGAGCAACGAGATTCGGACCGTAATAAAAATTGGCGTGGCGTACGGTTCGCCGACTAACAAAGTTATCTCGCTGCTTCAAATGGCATTAGAAGAATGCCCTGCGGTCAATGCAAAGCCTGAGCCCATTGTTCTGTTTGCTGATTTTGGCGCGGATGCTTTGCAATTTGAGTTGCACTTTTGGATTCATATGCAGCGTTTGATGGAAGGCAAGAAAGCCGAGAGTGATGTGCGTAGGAAAATTGATGAAGTCCTCCGAGCGAACGATATTTGCGTTGCCTTCCCGCAGCGAGATATTCATTTGGACGTCAAGGATCCGATTCAAGTCAGCTTGGCGGAGTTTCAATCTCCGCGGGTCACGGTCGATACCTATCCGGGGGCCGGAGGTGTCCGCCGCGCCGCTTAATTTAGCCGCGTGCCTGAGTTTGAACTTTGACGTGCGGATGCAATGGCGCATACTTGGCTGTTGCTCTCATGCGGTTAATCGCACGAAAAATGGTTGGCTTGGTTAGTATTTTTCGGATGAGGTTTTGCTTGCCTGGAAAATCAAGCAGCATTAAACCAACGACAATTGAGAGGATCCCCTGCCCTGGCGTCAGCAGCATGATGGTTCCGACGATCAGAAATATAGCCCCTAAAACGTTGCGGCCGAGTTTGGATATCAGCCAATTCAAGTGGCCCTTCGAAGATTTACTTGGTGCTGGATTCGAGAGAAAGTCGACAGGGAGTCGCAGCAGCACAATGGAAACCCCGAAGACGCTAAATACGAATGCGACCAGAGAAAAGGTGAGCAGCCATGGTAAAAGATTCCCCCACGGAATATTTTGAAACCAAGGCAGATACTGGTTGAGCATTGAGATTTGCCGAAAAATTATAATTGATTCCAAAGAAGCGACTCCGTGGGAAGCGGAGGGCGACGTTTTTGATCATAGCGGTTTGTAGGTTTGCGCCAACGGACGCCCCTGCACACCAACTATTGGTGTTTCCAGGAATCGGTCCATCGAATTGACAATGTAAGGGAGAAGGGGGTTCGGTGGGATTGTCGTTTTCGTTGGATGAGAGCCTGAGGGGCTAACTCTACTCCAGTATGAGAACGTTAAAGGGTGCGTGAAATTCGTCATTCTGAGAGCGCAGCGTTGGCTTGTAACAACTGAGGCCGACGAAAGCAGCCTTTAAGTAAGATTTAACGGTTAAAACACCAATAATTTCCGACTTTTTCGCTTGATAAGCAGGCCCTTCCGTTTTATGATTGCGCCGTCAAATTTTCCCCGGAACAAGAACAATGAAGAACACAAAAATTCAATTTTTTACACTCCTGGCTTTCTGCATCAGTCTCCTCTCGGTGACTGCAGCAAACGCTCAGTTTGATGAGGCCGCAAAATGGGTGCCAGAGAACGCGAATTGTCTCGTGATGGTGCAGGCTGAGAATATTCTCAACAGCGCAATCGGACGCCGCGAGAACTGGGCAACTGACCGATCTGCTGCGTTTCGATCGGGTGCGTCTTTCTTTCCACCGACGACCAAACGAATTCTGATGGGCTCGCAAATTGATTTCGAGTTTATGGATTCAGTTTTCCACGTCGGCGTGTTTGAGAAGAAAGGTAGTGAGATCAATCTGGTAGAGGTTTCCAAAAGGGTCAACGGAAACATCGCTACGATTGGTGGCAAGCAGGCCCTTGAGTTGCCTAACAACTCTTACTTAATCAAAGTAGATAACACGACGCTCGTTACAATGACTCCGTCGAACCGCCAGATGACCACACGTTGGTTGGCAAAAAAGAGCAGTGGAAGAATGAGCGTTTCTCCGTATCTCGCGGAAGCCGTCAAGTTCGCTGACGAAAACGCTCAAGTGATTGTTGCATTTGATCTTGAAGGCGTACTTGATCCAGCCGAAATTGAAAAACGATTGGTTGAGGGCGGTTCTGTTTTAGAGGTTTCTGCCGCTTCGGTTGCGAAAACTCTCTCCACGTTGCGGGGTGTGACCTTGGGCGTGACAGTTAACGACAGAATTTCTGGTGCGATCAAAATTGATTTTTCTTCGGACCCATCGGCCGTTACTCCAGTTTGCAAGGCGATCTTGATTTCCGCGTTAAAGAAGAACGGCTTAATGATCGACGATATTGCTACATGGAATGTAAGTTCAAGTGGCAATCAGATTCGTCTCTCAGGTCCGATGACATCCGAAGGATTTCGTCAAATCGGTAGTCTCGTGCATCAGCCTCTCGAGGACGACATGCACGGTGCCAGTAGCGGTGGCGGTGCGACTTCGAGTGCCGAGCCGACCAAGCAAAATATGGCGACGCGAACTCAGCAGTACCTTGGCGACATTGATCACATCCTCGAAATTCAGCGACGGAAAAAGGAAGAGCAGTTGGATACTTACGCTAAGTGGTTCGATCGTTATGCTCGCCAGATTGATGGAATTTCGATTCTTGGTGTTGACCCGATTGCAATCGATTTCGGAAGTTACGTTGGTAACGCCTTCCGCGATATTACTGGTGATCTTAACACTAGTAATCTCTCCAAGAACGAATCAGTCGCGTCGCAGGGTTTCTCTGGACCGGGTGGAGGTCGTTGGAATTATGGATATGGATACGGTTATGGATACGGAACCGTCAACGGGAATAACTACACGCGTGACAGTCGACGAAATGCAAGTGCCCTTGGCACCGAGAAGGGTATGGACAAGAAAGGCGATGTACTTCGACAGATCGATGCCAAAGAGAGTCAAGTCAAGAAAGCATTGACCGAAAAGTACCAGATTAACTTCAAGTAACGGTATTAGACAAAAGCATGAACACTCAGTTGCCCCTTGGTATCTGAGTGTTTTTTTGCGCTAGCAACGATCTGGTTACGGAAGTTCACTGATGATTTACTTCAGTGATTTAAAGGCTTGGAGTGCCCGCTCGCGTCCAGCCTTGTAGTCGACGACATAATCCGGATAGTCTAAGTTGGAAGACGAGATCGCAGCTTTCAGTTTCCCAGGATCATGCAGGGCTCTCGCCGGAACCGTTGTCAATTCCGGACACATTTTTTTGATGAATAAGCCATCCGGGTCAAATCGTTTACTTTGGCTGAAGGGGTTGAAGATCCGAAAATAGGGGACGCTGTCGGTACCGGTCGATGCCGACCACTGCCAGCCGCCGTTGTTCGCTGAAAGATCGCCATCGATTAATTGGCTCATGAAATAGTTTTCACCCCAACGCCAGTCGATCAATAGATGTTTTGTAAGAAACATGGCGGTGACCATGCGGAGTCGATTGTGCATCCAACCGGTTTGATTTAGTTGTCTCATCCCGGCATCGACAATCGGATAACCGGTCATCCCGGACTTCCAGGCGATAAAGTCGCCTTCGTCGGTTCTCCAGGGAATACCGTTGGTTTTCGGTTTGAAGGGTTGGTTCATTGAGACTCGCGGGCAGGCGACCATCACGTGATTGTAAAAATCCCTCCACGTTAATTCAGAAACCCATGTCTTGGCCCCTTCATTTTCGCCGTCGCTTGAATTCAGGATTTTTTCAGCTTCCAGGAAACACTTCCGCGCTGAAATGACCCCGGCATTCAAGTAAGGAGAGAGCAGGCTGGTGCCGCGAACCGAGGGAATGTCTCGCTGTGTGTTGTAGGATAAAATGCGTTTGGAGAATCCTTTTAATCGGCGATCAGCCTCATCTTCGCCAGGAGGCCACAAATCGGATCGAACGTTGGAGAAATCAAAACCTGCGACCATCTCCGGAACCGGGTCGCGGTTGATTGGGATTTCTGGTTGCGATGAAGGTATCGGTGACGTCTCGATGGTTTCTCTTGCTGTCGAATCCCAGACTCGGCGATAAGGCGTGAAAACGGAATAAAATTTACCTTCCTTCGTCGCGATCGCCTTCGGTGGCACAATTACGCGGTCATGGAACCTCCGCAATGCAACACCGGACTGCTCGCAGGCGAGGGCAACGCGATCGTCTCTGCGGGACTCGTTGACCTCGTATTCACGATTGAGAAAAACAGTGTCGCAGTCGGTCTCGCAGGCCAATTTTGAGATTAGGTCGGGCACTTCTTGAAAGACGTCGCAGGTCTTGATCAACAAAGGGATATTAAGGCTGGCGAGTTTATCGGATAAGTCTCGGACGTTTTCGATTAGAAATTTGACTTTGCAGTCCGCGTCTTTGTGTTCTTGCCACTGTTTCGGAGTGATCAGGAAGACTCCGACGACGCCATCGTCAGCGGCCTGCGTTGCCTCGAAGAGCGCCGTGTTGTCGGAGATTCGTAAATCGCGTCGAAACCAAACCAAAGACCTCATACAACATCCACATCTGGAAAAGGGTAAGCTCTATGTAACCACGCGAAGTCCCGTGAACGCCTTGAGTAAATAACGGCTAATCCGGAATAACTTGCGGATTCATAGGGTTTTCGCCGCGTTTTGAATTGGATCGCGAGGTTGACTCTGTCAGCATCATGATTGCACCTGCAAAAAACCCCGCTGCTCCAATGGCCGTCATGACCATTGAAAAAATTTGCATATCTAGGTTCGTTGTCTCGGGTATTGAAAAAGCAGTCAAAGCGGCCGCCATAAATGCGAGACAACCGAGTAAATTTGAAAACACGATGCGCCAGGAGAGATCCCGAAACCTCCACCGCCAGTGGCTGTGGCAGGTTTCGGCAAATGCAAGATAGCCAGAGCCTAGAAAGAGCAGGGATCCGATCAAGTCGGGTAACCAAACGCGCACATCTAATTGGATCCAGGGCAAATCAGATGACATCGCATTAAATGTATTAACGTTAAATAACAGTGTTCCAATAAATTGGAGAACGCTGCTTAGCCACCCGATATCGGTCGGACGCCAACCAAAATATTTTCGTGGCTTAGCGGTTGAGGCGGTCCTTGAGGCGGTCTTTGAGGCGGTCCATAAGGAATCTGTGTTAGCCGACTGATACAGCTGTAAATAGGCAGCGAAGGTAAAGAAAATTGAGCCAAAAAAGAACAGGCGATTAGTTTGCCGCAGGTCAAGAACGGTTGCCATTCCACTCAGTAAAAACAGGCTGAGAATACTCGCAGTCAAAAACAGCAACGACCCAGTTGAGAAAACGAGGCCGATCCACCAATTTAGTTTCGCGGGCAACCAGATTGATTGAAGGACTGCGTGTGAAGGGAGTTGGGTCACTTCATGCGGCGAATAGTTCAGTTGTTTCCTGTGATGCCGTGAACTCCAAACCCAAGTCGACGCATCGGCCCATTCGAAGATTCGACGTGTTACAAACGGCCAGGGACCCGATTCTTCGATACATCGGGGAGTTTCGTTCTCGATAATTGGATTCAAGTCTTTCGTTCTGGCTCAGTTTTAGACGTAGTATTTTCGCGACGAATCATCCCGCGGATGACCGACCTAAATATCCTCTAGTTAACCAAGTCAACTTTAGTGGTGGAACCCGGATGCTTCTTCTGAAGAAAGGGGCGCTTGAATCGGGTGTTTTTCGAAATAGTCTAACGCGCGTTGGATGTCATCCATCAGGATGGATGCGAGATCCAGGCTGACGCCGTGACGGACAAGGATTCGCTGCACTGGAATATGCTCACAATTGACCGGTAACGCGTAGGCGGGAACCTGCCAGCCTCGTGTTCTTAAGCGGTCAGCGAGATCGTACAGCGTATAACCTGGCGAAACACCGTCTTTCATTTTCCAGCAGACGGCGGGTATCCCGGATTCCATTTGCCCGTCGTAGAGAATTTCAAAAGGTCCAATCTCGCCGATCTTGTTCGCGAGGTATTGTGCCGTTTGGTAACAAGCTGTGTGGATTTTTCGATAACCCTCTTTGCCAAGCCGCAGGAAGTTATAGTACTGGCAAACAACGGGTCCCCCCGGTCTGGAAAAATTCAGGGCAATATCCCGCATGTTTCCACCGAGGTAATTTACCCAGAAAATTTCCTCGGGCGGAAGATCGGATTCGTTCCGCCAAATGACCCAGCCGACTCCCAGTGGCGAGAGACCGAATTTATGCCCGGACGTGTTGATTGATTTAACCCGGGGAATGCGGAAATCCCAGACAAGATCAGGGGCACAAAATGGCGCTAAGAACCCTCCACTGGCTGCATCAATGTGCATCGGAATGTCCAGTCCCGTCTCTTCCTGCAGTTGATCCAGTGCTGCGGCGACGGCTTCGATCGGTTCGTACTTACAGGTAAACGTAACCCCCAGTGTCGGAACGACGCCAATCGTGTTTTCATCGCATCGTTTGATAACTTCCTCGGGAGTCATTAACATTCGATCGGATTCCATTGGAATTTCTCTCAATTCGATATCCCAATATCTTGCGAATTTATGCCAACACACTTGAACCGGTCCGGTGATAATGTTGGGTTTATCAATGGCCTTGCCCGCCGCTTTTCGCTTGGCTTCCCAATTTCGTTTCATTGCCATTCCACCAAGCATTGCCGCTTCGCTGGAACCGGTGGTCGAGCAGCCGATTGTGTTGGCCGCTGATGGAGAGTTCCAAAGATCGGCGAGCATATGCACGCACCTGCCTTCGATCTCTGCGGTTTGAGGGTACTCATCCTTGTCAACTATGTTTTTGTCCATGCATTCATCCATCAATTTATGGATCTCTGGCTCGGCCCAGGTCTGGCAAAAGGTCGCTAGGTTTTGTCGAGAATTTCCATCGAGCATGAGTTCGTCGTGAATGACGGAGTAGACGTGACTTGAGTCTTCCTCAGATTGCGGGAATTGGTATTTTGGAAGCGGCCCAGAAAGGTCTGAGGAAGCGTAGAGCTCGTCGTTAATATTGTCTCGGATGGAATCTTTATCATGCAGAGGCATCGGTTGTTCCTGTATTGAGTGACACGCAAAGGTGACCTGAGATTGGCAGATAAATTTAAAATGGACTCGGCGACAATGGGATTGCCGCCTTTGGCTAAACTAGATTACCAAGTTAGGGAAGGAATTTCTTGGAGGGAAAGCACCAAATTGCCATTTTCTTTTGCGTTTAATGAGTTGCCTATGGGGAGGTGCCGTCTTACTTTTGACAGGTGAACTGGATCGTGTTTTAATTATCATCTTCAACGGAGTAGGGAATAAAGATTATGAGTTGGATTACTCTGGCAGTTGTCAATATATTTCGGGAAAGTGGGGTTCGCTTATGATTTGTCGATCCGGACAATGGAGCCTTCGTGTTGGGCTGGTTTTCACTTTGCTGTTGAGTGTCAGCGGCCGATCATTGCAGGGACAGGTAAGCCAGGAGGCTACACAAGATTCTCAGGCTAAGCTGAGGATGGGTTATGCTCATTCGGAAGATGCTGCCGAGCTTGAGTTGCGGGAGGTGATGTCCGAAGTAACGGATCGGCAAACCTGGGCGGCGCGGGCGGCAAAGATTCGCAATGGAATTCTTCGAGGGGCAAAACTCACCAAATTGCCGAAACGTACCCCTTTGAATCCCGTCTACAGTTCGCTGCGAACCTATGAGGGGTATACTGCCGAGAATGTGGCGATTGAAAGCTCGCCCGGTTTTTTTGTAACCGGTACCGTTTATCGGCCTACGGAATTTTCCGGTAAATTGGCAGGGATTCTTTCAGCGCATGGCCATGCCGGCCGGTTTGATCCCAATCGTCAGAAGCGATGTGCCGTGTTCGCGAAAATGGGCGCCGTTGTTTTTCACTATGACATGATCGGTTACGGCGATTCTAAGGCTGCTGGATGGGATCATCGAAAGACCCCCGAGGTGCTTCGGTTGCAAATATGGAATAGTATCAGAGCGCTCGATTTTATAGAGTCGATGGAGGATGTCGATCCGAAACGGTTGGGCGTGACGGGGTGTTCAGGCGGTGCCACGCAAACATTCTTACTGACAGCGGTGGATGATAGAATTGCGGTCTCGGTTCCGGTCTGCCAGGTGTCAGCTCATTTTTTTGGGGGTTGTGTTTGTGAAAGCGGGATGCCGATTCATTGGAGCAAAGCGCATAAGACGACCAATCCTGAGATCGCGGCGCTGGCCGCACCTCGCCCGCTCTTACTCGTGTCCAATGGCGACGACTGGACAAAAAATACTCCGCGGGTTGAGTTCCCGTTCCTTCAACATATTTATGGTCTCTACGGAGAACAAGCGATCGTTGAAAACGCGCACTTCCCACTTGAGAAACATGATTATGGACCGTCCAAGCGAATGGCAGTGTATCCGTTCATGGCAAAGCATCTTGGCTTGGATACGAGCTGCGTGATGAAGGACGGAAGTGTTGATGAGAGCTTTATTACCGTTGAGACTCAGGATCAAATGATGTCGTTCCATGGGAAATATCCGGCTAACGCAGTCCCTCCCAATTCGCCGCTACCTAAAGTGGAATGACATCCGATTTCGTTAGATGCCTTTTCTGAAAAAGTGAAGTGTCTTAGCCACAAGGTTATCGATCGGGCAAAGATAATAGCGAGAGGAATATTCGGATTCGAGGAAGATCCGGGCCTTTGCCGTGAGGGTGGAGGGTTTTTATGCTGTTCGAATGCTGAGGTTTTCGGTACAGTAGCGGCGGAGTTTGACCGCAGGAGTGGTTGGTTTTTTGAACCTAAATCAATTTGGGGAACTAGAAGATGATAAATTTTTTCAATAGACACCTGTTGCCCGTTACGGCGACGGTAGTGTTGGTCGCCTGTTTGAGCGGTTTCGCGATCGATGCAAATCACAGGCAGCGATCTGATTTTTCCAGCTCGATTAATTCAAATTTGATTAATTCAAATTTGGTTCTCTTTAACGTCGGCTGGGTGAGCAGAACGGCTAATGAGAAACCGTCGGCCGGTATGGATTCGCCAGCTTTCGAAAGCGATATCTTTGAAGCTCCGTTTCGTTTGAAGGTGGGTGATCAACCGTTAAATAATGCTGCCCGACAGATGTATCCATCGCCTGCGATGTTTGATATCGACCGGGATGGTCAACTTGAGTTGGTCGTGGGAGATATTTTCGGAAGTCTCAATATTTATGAGAACCTTGCCAACGGTAAATCGGATCCGGTATGGAGTTCGCACATTCCGCTCAAAGGAGGCGATGGAGAAAAGATTAAGGTTTCCAATTGGTGATGTGTCGGCATGAGTTCACAGTTAGTGGACATCAATGGCGACGGGAATCATGACGTGTTAGTTGGGAGTTTTAGTGGGGCGCCTCATTGGATTGAGGGAAGCGAAGAAGGTTTTTTGCCTTCTACGGCTCTGAAGGATCGCGATGAACAGGACATACTGATCTCTGCGTTTTGGAATACTGAAGACCGGAAGTGGGACCAGTCAGATCGCTCTGGAACCGAAGGTCATTGTACTTCGGTTGCGGCGGTTGATTGGGAGGGAGATGGCGATCTCGACCTTGTCCTAGGGGGGTATTACAAGGGCGGGCTGTTTTTGAGAATCAATGAAGGCACTTCGGCCGAGCCCATGTTTGCTCAAAAAAACACGCCGATCGAGGCTGACGGTTTACCCATGGTCATCGAGGGTGGGTTGTCGACTCCGCGAGTCGTTGACTGGAACGGCGATGGGAAATTTGACTTGCTCTGCGGAGGGTCTAAAGGAGGGGTTTTCTATTACAAAAATGTAGGTGATCAATCGAATCCTCAATTCGCTGCTGCCGAGATGTTGATTGAGCCGATTGCTGATTCTTCCTACATAAAAAGGGTGCCCACAAGTGAAGGGCAGCCCACCCAGCCAGGTTCGTCATTTCATATCGACGCGGTTGACTACGACCATGACGGAGATCTAGATCTGCTCGTTGGAGGACGTTGTTCTTGGGAAAAAGAAAACGTTCCGGTGCTGACCGCGGAACAGGAAGAGCGGCTTGCAGAGTTAAACAAAGAAATTGAAGCGATGATGCCAATGATTAGCAAAATGTCGAAAGCGTTAGTCGACGCGGGAGAGCAGCCCAATGATGATGAGGAATTCACGAAATTGATGCGGGCTTATTCTAAACTCAATCGTGAGGCCTCGAAATTAACAATTTCCCCATATGAATCAGGCGATTTTGTATGGCTTTATCGACGTAAGTAAATGCGATTCCAAGGATGGGAGCGCTTTTGTCGTGTCTTGATTGAGCTAGGCTAGTTGGATTGGATCTCCGCAGCAGTAGAGATCGTGAACTTGAAGAACGAGTTCGACGTTGTCTGCGATCTGCGGGTTTCCAAAATTACCTAGCGGTTTGCAAACGGAATATGCTTTCGATGCTTTTTCGTAGCCGGCAACCCAGTTTTCAAACCACTTTTTGTGATCCGCGGTTTTAAAGGGGTATCGCGTGGGTACATTTGAGATTTTCAATCGCCAGGGTTTAGGGGTCAAACGTGCGCGAAAGCACGCTTGGCGTTCGCATAGTCGAACGTAGAGTTTATCGCTGCCGAGTTGTTCTAATAACTTGTCAGCCTCGCGCGATCCAGGTTCAAAGACTCGGTGCGTGATGGCTGCGCGGTAGCCGGCCTTGGTTTTGTAGAGCCGCAACCCGAATTGCGGGTCATCGGCACAAAGGTTTTGGATTTTCTCAAGCAAGCCGGGGTCGATGGTGGGTGCGTTAGTCGATTCTGTCGCATCTTGACCGAACATGGTTTTCAAGCTGCCCCAAAAACCAAGGGGTGGTTCTGGTAGGTCGATGTCCGCGAATAATACGTTACTGGCGTTGAGGACGAGGCACCCGTAGTTGTTGCGAGTGATGATCGCGACCACTTGGCCATCGAAAGCAAGTTCTTCGATCAATTGTTCGGGAAGGAGTCCCATGCCATAGCCGTACGCTTCTTCGGCAGATGGCTGTTGTTGAAGCTGCGAGATTTTCTCATCGGCGCGTTGCACCGCTAATCGCTCAGCCTCAGATTGGCTCTCGTTTGAATATCCCCAGGCGCTGATTGGATAATTGTTGGGGCGCAGGCGGCGAGAATTAGATTTAGCCCAATATCGGTAATATCGCATGGACGACTCCTGAAATTCATTCGGTCGCCGCCATTGGATAGTGCATTCCGCTTTGAATCAACATCAATCCCGACCGCGTGCGATTGGAAAAATCAGCGGCCAATTTTGGATCAGGATAAGATTCCCTTAATCACGTGCGCCTCCTCTTCGACGCCGGTCAATCGTTGGTCTAACCCTTGAAATTTAAAGGTTAGCTTTTTGTGATCGATGCCTAGTTGATGCAAGATGGTAGCGTTGAGGTCACGAATGTGAGTGGGGTTTTCTGTAATATTGTAGCTGTGGTCATCGGTAGCTCCATATTCACAACCCTGCTTAATACCTCCGCCAGCCATCCACAACGAGAAGCATCTTCCATGGTGATCGCGGCCGTGATTGTCTTTCGTCAAATTGCCTTGCGAGTAAATCGTTCTCCCAAATTCACCACCCCAGACGACTAATGTATCATCGAGCATGCCTTGTTGTTCCAAATCACGAATCAGGGCAGCGGCTGGCCGATCAATATCCTGACATTGCTGCGTTAGTTTTTGCGGAAGTGAACCGTGCTGGTCCCAACCACGATGAAACAACTGGACGTAGCGAACACCTTTGGCAACCATGCGTCGCGCGAGTAGACAATTTCTGGCAAAGGAGCCTGGTTTTTCGACTTCGGGCCCATACAGATCCTTCACATGTTGAGACTCCTGTGAAATGTCCATCAATCCGGGCACTTCGGTTTGCATTCGAAATGCCATTTCGAATTGTGAAATACGAGCCTGAGTTTCAGGGTCCGAAAATTTATCGAACGTTCCTTGGTTTAATTCACTCAGACTGTCGAGCATTCGTCGCCGTCCTGCACGATCGATACCTGGTGGATTATTAAGATAAAGCACTGGTTCACCATTGCTGCGCAGTTTCACTCCCTGGTGTTTGGAGGGTAAAAAACCAGCTCCCCAAAGTCGGTCGTAAAGCGCCTGGAGTTGCCCCCTGCCCCGTGAGATCATCACGATGTACGCCGGCATGTTGTCGTTTTCACTGCCCAGGCCATAGCTAAGCCAAGATCCCAGCGTGGGTTTTCCTTGCTGTTGCACGCCGGTGTTGATGTAGGTGATTGCGGGATCATGGTTGACTGCTTCGGTGTACATCGATTTGACAATCGAAATCTTATCGACAATTTTGGCAGTATTGGGAAGTAGATCCTTGTTGACCCAAGTTTGGTGTTCGCCATATTTTTCAAATTGAAACATGGGGGCGACACACGGGAATGATTTCTGACCACTGGTCATCCCCGTCAATCGCTGGCCCTGCCGGATCGAATCGGGTAATTCCTCACCGTGAAATTTGCGCATCGCGGGTTTGTAGTCAAAGGTATCTATATGGCTCGGCCCGCCGGCCATGAATAGATAAATAAGCCGCTTAGCCTTGGGGGCGAAATTTGGGAATTGCGGTAACCCTGGGTGGGAGCGATTCTGCTCGTTCGCATTGAGACTGCCGATTAGCCCGGGATTGATCAGGGTGCTAAGCGCCATCGCTCCAACTCCGTTTCCGGATCGCAATAAAAATCGGCGACGAGATTCTGTTTCAAAGTTCATTGATTTACTCGGTCAGTTGCGTGTCAGTGTTTCGTCTAAATTGAGAATCATTTGACAAATCACACTCCAAGCTGCCAAGTCGATCTCAGTGATTGATGCTGCGGGAGGAGATTCGCCAACCATCAACAGTTTTTTTGCGTTTTCCGGAGATTCGGAAAACCGCTTGCGCTGATCCTCCAATAGTTTTTCAATAATCGCGTGCTCCCGCGGGTTCGCCTTGCGGGACGTGCAGAGCTGATAAGCCAAGTCAATTCTCGCTAAAGTTTCGGGGGTATCTGCGATAATGCGTTCAGCTAGTTTTCGAGCGGCCTCGACGAATTGAGGGTCGTTGAGGGTTACCAAGGCCTGGAGTGGGGTGTTGGTGCGGGCCCGTTGGATCACACACTTTTCCCTCGAGGGTGAGTCAAAGATCATCATGTTGGGCATTGGAGCACTGCGTTTCCAATACGTATACATTGACTTGCGATACAGGTTTTCCCCTTTGTCTTGACGGTATCGAAGACCGCCATTGAGACTTACTTCATTCCAGATATTCGGTGGCTGGTAGGGTTTGACGCTGGGGCCGCCGGCTTGGTCGGTTAGGAGACCACTGACAAACAGCGCCTGGTCGCGAATAAATTCCCCCTGTAATCGGAAGCGAGGGCTGTAGGATAACAGTAGATTTTCAGGGTCTTGTTGTTGTTGGAGGGGTGATCGTTGAGAGCTTTGTCGGTAGGTCCCTGACATCACTATCAATTTTAAAAGATGTTTGACGTCCCAGTCAGAATCCACAAACTCAACGGCTAACCAGTCGAGAAGATCCGGGTGGGTAGGTGGCATCCCTTGAGCGCCGAAATCGCCGGGAGTTCTCACGAGTCCATGGCCGAACAGCATCATCCAATATCGATTGACAGCCACCCTGGCTGTCAATGGATGTCCCGGTTGGGTTAGCCATTGTGCCAGTCCCAGTCGATTGGCTGGTGCGTTTTCGGGGAGGGGTGGTAACGCAGCAGGGACGCCGGCATTCACAGGATTGTCTTTTTTCGGGGAATCGTACTGGCCTCGATCCAGAATGTACGTAGTTCTCATTTTGTCAGTCGGATTGTCTTCCATGACCATCGACGTAAGCGGTTTTGCATTAAGCGCCTTTTGCTCGGCGGTCGCTTTTGCTAACTGCGTTGAGATTGAAATTGAGTCTTGGTCGATCGTCGAAAAGAAATGCTTCCGAAGCGTATTCACTTGCGCCGGTTGACGCTCGCTTTCCGGGATCGAAATAAGGAAATCGATTGGATTTCCTGGGAAGGATCCAATTTCTTTGGTCGAAAGAGCGTGGTCATATATGCGAATGTCATCAACCCCGCCCCTCCAATTCGCGCCTTGGGATCGACTGCCGATTTTAAAGGCTATCGAGGTCTCGATCGTGCCATTGAGCGTATCTGCCTCAACTGAATTAGCCGATAACTTCCCGTCGATGTGAATCTTAACTCCCTGAGTCTTTTGCGATCCGTCGTAAGTGATAACGACATGTTGCCAAGTGTTAATTTTGAGTTGATCTTCAGAGACTGCTTTGAGGGCGTTGGAGGGCCAGGTGTTGATGATGTGTGCTCCAATGTTTCGTCCCTGGACCCACATGTCGTACCCGCGATAGGCTTGGGGTACATCCATTCGGGAGAAGACGGCACCTGACGATTTACCATCCGTTTTAATCCAGGCGGCGAAAGAGAACGGTTGGTCATTTTTGATTTCGATTGTTTTTTCATTGGAGACAAATTGTGTCTTGCCATTGAGATCTAGCGCATTGGTTCCGCTGCGATCGACGGTTTGCAATTTCCCCTGCTCTTTTTTTGCAACCGCCCCAGACACGCTGTTGGCTAGTTCGTTTCCGGTCGTTTCGTCCAGTGGATACCACTGGGTCAAACCCGTCGGTTCTGTTGTTGCGGAGGACTCGTTCGCTTTTCGGGAGGCTTGATTGACCCATTCTAGAAACTCTGGTTCAGCGACGACTCTTCGCTCACCGAGCTGCTTTTTTGAAGTCGCAATACTCGCTTGCAAAGTCTCAAGTTGGCTGCGAAGTTCGGCGGAGATCACGCGAACGGTGGGGCTTTGATTGCCGTTTCGTGTTTGCATCCCCGGGTCGGTGGTGTTGTTAAAATAAGCGAAAAATTGATAGTATTCTTCTTGAGAAATCGGGTCGTATTTGTGGTCATGGCACTGGCTGCATTCGATCGTCAATCCCATCCAGACCGTGGAAGTCGTTTTCACGCGGTCGACGACGTATTCCACACGAAGTTCCTCATCGAATGCCCCGCCTTCATCACTGGTGGCGTGGTTTCGATTAAATCCAGAAGCAATTTTCTGTTCAACGGTGGCATTGGGAATTAGATCACCGGCGATCTGTTCCATGGTAAATTGGTCGAAAGGCATGTTGGCGTTGTAGGCATTGATCACCCAGTCTCGCCATGGCCACATGTCACGAGGGCCATCGGCGTGCATCACACTGCTGTCACCGTATCGAGCTGCATCCAGCCATGCCAATGCCATCCGCTCCCCGTAAGCGTTTTTTCCGAGAAGGCGATCGACCAAGGCTTGGTATGCAGAGTCAATCCCGCGATCGTTGATGTCATTTTTGAATTGCTCAACTTCTGCTGGTGTTGGCGGGATCCCGTTTAGATCAAAGGTAACCCGGCGGATCAGCGTTTCGGGATCTGCGGGGGGAGTCGACGTTAGCGAATGAGGTTTTAATTTTTGTGCAACGAACTGGTCGATGGATTCAGCCTGCGACTTGGGCTGTTTACCGGGAGTGACGAAAGACCAGTGTTGTTGGTATTCAGCCCCTTCTTGAATCCAGCGTTTTAATGTTTCTTTTTGTTGAGGGGTTAGCTTCTTATTCGAATCCGGCGGCGGCATGATTGCATCTGAGTCATCTGAGAAAATTCGCCCGACCAATTCGCTCTGGTCAGCCTTGCCGGGCAAGATTGCGTTGGCAGCGATTGCCGGGTCGCGTTTGTCGAGACGTAATTCCGCGGCGCGCGTCGATGCGGCAGGACCGTGGCAAAGAAAGCAGTTGTCGGACAGGATCGGACGGATGTCTCGATTGAAATCCAGTTTGTCGTCCGCTATCAGTTGTGCTGGAGTAATTATGGTGAAGAAAACGAGCAGCGTTGGAATCCACCAAGGTAAGGCAGGCTTGCCAACGATCGTTTGAACTTTGTTTGTCGAAGGAATGCAGGACTCATCTAAATTCATAAAAATATTCCACAGTATCAATCAGTTTTTCGCGATCGTTCGTAGGAAATCAGTGATTCGGTTAACGGGTCGCTTCCCTAAGTTTATCGCCATTAAAACCGCCGGAGCCTTGGGGTTGATTTCAAGAACTTGCTCTATCCTAATCAATTTTGGATCGGTCAACCGTAATCAGTAGCAAAATTTTACGTTTAGAAGAAGCGGAAGATCTCTTGGGTTCACGTATTTGATTTCAGCTAAATTATTTTGGCAAACACTCTGATGGCTTTGGTTTGCTATACTATTAACGAGGCTTGCCCTCTTAGCGAAGATTGTTTTAATAATCCTAAGACTTGGGGTTGTAATTGATGCGGATTTTTCTGTTCACGCTGTTCATGCTATCCCAATCGACATTGGCGTCTTTGTCGGCGTTTGAAGATGTCGATTTCAATCGAGATATTCGCCCCATTTTGTCTGAGAAGTGTTTGCTATGTCACGGACCTGATCCTGGAGGACTAGAAGCCGGCTTGCGATTAGATATTCGGGAGACGGCCCTTTCGGTACTCGAAACCGATTTGATCGCAGTCGTTCCCGGTTCTCCAGAGCAGAGTGAGTTGATTGCCCGCATTTCGTCGGCAGATGAAGATATCCGAATGCCTCCGTCTGAACACGGACAGGCGCTCAGCGCGGAAGAAATTGAAGTGCTGACGCGCTGGATTAAGGAGGGCGCAAAATATGCCAAGCATTGGGCTTATGTTAAACCCGAGCGCCCTTCGCTTCCCATGGTTGATCCCGGTTTGGAAGAATGGCCCCGGAATCCGGTCGACCACTTTACATTACGAAATATGAGGGAGCATGGTTTAACACCTTCTGCCCCGGCGGATCGTTATGCGTTAGTGCGTCGCGTTTATCTGGATGTCATTGGTCTGCCACCAACGATCCAGGAGGTGGATCGATTCGTATTATCGACGGATCCTAAGGCCTTCGAAAAATTAGTTGATGACTTGCTGCAGCGGCCGGCCTATGGCGAACACTGGGCTCGGAAATGGTTGGACTTGGCTCGGTACGCCGATAGCGCCGGGTACGCCGATGATCCTCCGCGAACGATTTGGGCGTATCGCGATTGGGTGATCAAAGCTTACAACGACAACCTCCCATTCGATCAGTTCACCCGAGAACAGATCGCCGGCGATCTCCTGCCCTCGTCAAGCGATTCTCAGCGAATTGCCACAGCATTCCACCGGAATACGTTGACTAATAACGAAGGGGGCACGCAAAACGAAGAATTCCGAAATGTCGCTGTGGTAGACCGAGTTAACACAACGATGGCGGTTTGGATGGGGACCACGATGGCATGTGCGCAGTGCCACACCCACAAGTATGATCCAATTACTCAAGAAGAGTACTTTCAGTTCTTTGCGATCCTGAACAACACCGAGGACTCAGATCTTCGTAATGAAGCACCTTTGCTTAGTGTGTTTTCGGACGAACAGATTCAGACGCGACAACAGCTTGAGAAACAGCTGGCCGAGTTAACATCTGAGTTGGACAACAGTACTCCGGAACTGGAGTTGGCGCAGCGGCAATGGGAGACGCGAATCTCAACGGCACTCTCGTGGAACAAGTTGATTCCAAATTCGATCGTCCGAAAAAGCGAAAAACCAGGAGCGATTCTAGAAGATGGTAGTCTGTTGCTTACCGCTGCGGCGCCGCAAGATGAATACACAATTGAATTTCCAATCAAGGCAGACTCAAAGAATGCAATGCGGTGGTCGGCAATTCGACTGGAGACGCTCCCCCATGCAAGTCTTAATAACCTGTCGACCATTGGGCAGAATTTTGTCATTACTGGTATTCAAGCGGAGCTGGTTCCATTGGCTGAATCGGCGCCGAGTGCCCGGTTCGTGCGGGTTACTAATCGCGGTAGTAAAGTAATTCTTTCGCTGGCCGAAGTTCAAGTATTTAGCGGCGGCAAAAATATTGCGTCTCAAGGGACCGCTACGCAGCATTCGACCGACTACAACGGCCCACCTGAATTGGCAATCGACGGGAACACCGATGGGACGTTTGCCAACCAATCCGTCACGCATACGGCCACGGTTGAAAATCCGTGGTGGGAGCTGGATCTCGGTACGCCCCATGAAATCAACCGAATCAAGCTATGGAATCGCCTTGAGGCGTCGGAGAGGTTGGCCGGTTTTACGGTTGAACTTTTGAATTCAGATCGGCAGGTTGTCATGACCCGGCAGTTTGATACTCCTCCTAAACCTTCGTTGGAAATATCGACCGATCGGATTCGCAATATATCGTTCAAGGCGGCGTTTGCCGATTTTCATCAGCCGGAGTTTGAAGCGTCTGACGTCCTAGTTGGCAAAAATGGCCCTCGTGATGGCTGGGCTGTCGGCGGTGCCGCTGATAAACCTCATCAATTGACTTTAATTCCCGAAGGTCCGGTCAAGGTAGATGAGCCGGCGATACTTAGGATTCGAATGGCGCAAAATTCGCCCTACGAAAATCATCTACTTGGTCATTTTCAATTTAGCACGACGGAAGATCAGGTGGCCATTGAGCGTTCGAATATCCCCGTAGAGATCATCCGGATTCTCGATGTGGCTCAAGACCAGAGGACCGCCCAAACGCGTCAGCAGTTAGCCAACCATTTTCGTTACCACGTTGCCTCGTCTTTGAAATCTCAGCGGGAAGGACGCGCGAAGGTGGAACAGCAATTAGAATCGCTCAAGCCTGCAACTTCTGTCCCGATCCTTCGCGAGTTAGCAAAAAACCGTCGGGAGACGCATCTGCAGCATCGCGGTAATTATCTCGACAAAGGCCAATTGGTGGAGCCCGGGTTTCCCGTCGTTTTCCACCAACCGCCGGCCGATCCAAAGCCCGATGGAAAGCCCGATCGTTTGGCGATGGCGGAATGGTTAATCAACTCTGAGAATCCCTTGACTGCTCGCGTGCTGGCAAATCGATATTGGGAAACTATTTTCGGTCGCGGAATTGTTGTGACCAGTGAGGAATTTGGTTCCCAAGGTGAACTGCCAACGCATCCCGAGTTGCTCGATTGGTTAGCGACCGAGTTAGTTGGCAATGACTGGGATGTTCGCCATCTATTGAAGACGCTGGTTACGTCGGCTACCTATCGACAAAGCGCGTTGGTGAATCCTGAGCGGGTTGCCCCGGATCCGGATAATCGCTGGATGTCCCGGGCTCCGAGGGTTCGGCTGAGCGCGGAGATGGTTCGTGATCAAGCCCTCTTCGCCAGTGGTTTACTCAGTCGAAAAATGTTTGGCGCTCCGGTCAAACCACCGCAGCCCAATCTTGGTTTGAAGGCAGCATTTGGCGGATCGACAGATTGGAAAACCAGTGCTGGCGAGGATCGTTATCGGCGCGGTATTTATACGACGTGGCGGCGAAGTAATCCCTACCCCTCGATGGCGACCTTCGACGCGCCCAATCGCGAGGTCTGCACCGTTCGGCGAAACAGTACCAATACTCCACTGCAGTCACTGGTGACACTCAACGATCCAGTCTATGTCGAAGCGGCACAAGCGCTTGCCCGGTTGGTGATGACTGAGGAGGCCGACGTCGAGGCACAGATTAAGTTGGCATTCCGGCGGTGTTTGCTGCGTCCACCGAGTGGAAGCGAGATAGCAACCTTGGTTTCACTATTTAACGATGCAGTATTACGACTGCAGGAGCAGCCTGAAGAAGCCAACAAGCTATCGTCAGACCCACTCGGGGCGTTGCCCGAGGGGATGGATCCAGTTGATGCCGCGGCGATGACCGTGGTCTGTAACGTATTGCTTAATTTGGATGAGATCTTTTTGAAACGGTAGCACATGAATCCTTATCTAAATCAATTAAAAGATCGTACGCGGCGGCATTTCCTGTCTGCCTCCGGTGTCGGTGTTGGAGCGCTGGCCCTTTCGTCCCTGACTGGGGCAACGGCATCGGCTGATGTTCCGATCGATTCGATGCAACCGCTTGCCAGTCGGGCTCCTCATTTTTCGGGAAAAGCCAAACGCGTAATCTATTTGCATTTGACTGGCTCGCCACCCAATCTTGATTTGTACGATTACAAACCGGAGTTGGTGAAACGGGACGGAGAGCCGTGTCCTGATGAATTTTTGAAAGGGCGAACGTTTGCGTTCACCTCAGGTGTTCCCAAGTTAATGGGTACGCCGCGGAAATTTGCTCAGTACGGAAAAAACGGAACTTGGTTGTCCGATGCAGTGCCTAATTTTCACGCCCCTGATATTGTCGATGAGATGTGTTTTATCCACTCGATGAACACAGATCAGTTTAACCACGCCCCCGCTGAGCTGCTGATTTACACGGGTTCGCCGAGATCCGGGCGGCCGTCGCTGGGAGCCTGGGCGACCTACGGACTGGGCACAGAGAATCAAGATTTGCCGGGATTTGTCGTGCTCATCAGTAGTGGGGTCCAACCCAATGGCGGAGCGAATTCGTTTGGAAGCGGATTTCTTCCCTCGGTTTTTCAGGGAGTGCAATGTCGTTCCCAAGGCGATCCAGTTTTGTATGCTTCCGATCCAAAAGGGATGGATCGATCCCTTCGCCGACGCTCACTCGATGCGTTACGGGAGCTGAACGAACTTCAGGCAAACGAGATGAAGCATCCTGAAACGTTGACTCGGATCGCCCAATACGAATTGGCCTACCGAATGCAGGACTCCGTTCCCGACGTCATGGATATTTCCAAAGAAACCAAACAGACCCACGACGCCTATGGGGCGGTGCCGGGAAAATCCAGTTTTGCTAATAACTGTTTGCTCGCCCGTCGATTAGTCGAAGGTGGTGTCCGATTCGTACAACTGTTTGATTGGGGATGGGACTTTCACGGGACCGGTGCTAACGAAGGATTGAGGGGTGGGTTGACCAAGAAGATGGCGGCGACGGATCAACCCATTGCCGCACTGATCCGTGATTTAAAACAACGGGGACTACTCGAAGATACCTTGATCGTTTGCGGCGGCGAATTTGGACGCACCCCATTTCGCGAAGGGCGAACCGCGAAAAGTAGTATTTTGGGTAGGGATCATTACCCCGATTGCTTCACAATGTGGATGGCTGGGGGAGGTGTCAAAGGGGGATACAATTACGGGCAGACAGACGAACTCGGTTTTGGCGTGACCGAAAACAAAGTTCATGTTCATGATTTACAGGCGACGATTATGAAACTAATGGGCTTTAATCATGAAAAGTTAACGTATCGATTTCAGGGACGCGATTACCGATTGACGGATGTGCATGGACATGTCGTAGATGATTTAATCAGCTAGGGAAACTTTTTTCTCTAACGACGTTCGGTTGGGAATAAATCAATTGCAGAATTGGATTGTTTGCGGATCGACGGTAAGATGTTTTTATGGATGACGTTTCCCGTATTTTAAAAGCAATCAATCAAGGCGATCAACTTGCCGCCAGTGATTTACTTCCTTTGGTTTATGCCGAACTACGGCGCCTCGCTGCCGCTCGTATGGCAAGAGAGCCGGTCGGTCATTCCCTCCAGCCCACAGCGCTGGTACACGAAGCGTATCTTCGGTTGATTGATTCCGAGGATCCCCAAGTCTGGAACAGCCGTGGCCACTTCTTTGGAGCCGCCGCGTTGGCGATGCGGCGAATTCTGGTCGATTCTGCGCGGAAAAAACAACGAGTCGTTCACGGTGGAGGACGGCGGAAAATCGACATGGAAAAATTGGAACTGGCCGATCCCGATGATGGTGAATTTTTGCTGGGGCTCGACGAATCGCTCGATCGCCTCGCGGAGTCCAGTCCTGAGGCGGCTCGCGTTGTCAATCTCAGGTATTTCACAGGGCTCACGATACTCGAAGTTGCCGAGACGATGGATGTATCCGTTCGTACCGTTAGCCGGCACTGGGTTTTTGCTAAGGCGTGGCTATTCAAAGAGCTTTCCGAGGAACTGGAATCGGTTGAAAAAAAATAATTCGAAATTAGCTGGATGACTTGGCGTAGTTCAAGCAGGAAAAACGCACGGTAGTGTAGTTAAGTAGTTTAATGATTCAATGACACATGGGCGGGTGCACGATTGGAAACTGAAGAGCCTAGAGTAGAAAGCATTTTTAATGCGGCAATGGATGTTTCCTGCCCTCGTGAGCGATCTGCTTTGGTGGATCAACTGTGTAGACAAAATCTGGAATTGGCCAAAGAAGTTCACAGCCTATTATCCGCCTCCGCTCGCGCTGGGGGGTTTCTGGAAAATATCGATCCAGATGATTCGCTGCCAAATAATCCGCCTACGGTCTACAACGCGTCTGCTGACGTGACCCGACAGCCTAAATCCAATTCGGGTTGTTCGAATCGAGTCGGAGTCAATGAGGTTCCGTTTCGTAGATTTGGTAGCTACGAGTTAATGGAAGTGATCGCGCATGGCGGAATGGGCGTGGTGTACAAGGCGAGGCAAACGGGGCTTAATCGGATTGTCGCGTTGAAAATGATTTTGACAGGTACCTTCGCAGACAGTGAAGAAATCAAGCGTTTTTATCAAGAGGCTGAAGCTGCGGCAAAACTCGACCATCCCGGCATTGTTCCGGTGTATGATGTTGGCTCTCATGAGGGGCAACACTATTACTCGATGGCGTTCATCGAGGGGAAAAGTTTAGCGGCGCGAATTAAAGAATCTCCCATTGATCCGCGAGAGTCGGCGAGAATTCTGCTTCAAGTCGCATCGGCAGTCCATTGTGCCCATGAGGCTGGCTTCATTCATCGCGATCTTAAGCCGGCAAACATATTACTGGACGAAACCAACGAACCTCGTATTGTCGACTTTGGTCTCGCCAAGAGTACTCTGGATGATAGTAATTTGACGCGAACCGGAACCGTCATGGGCACGCCGAATTACATGCCCCCGGAACAGGCGACCGGTAAAAATGAAGAAGTGACAAGTGCTTCGGACGTGTATTCTCTGGGGGCCATTCTCTACACCCTGTTAACGCGTCAGCCCCCTTTTGTCAGTGGTAATTCGACAGAAACGTTGATGCAGGTTCTGCAAGATGAACCTCTCCGTGCAAGCATGATCAACACGGCCATTCCCAGGGATCTCGAGGCGATTTGCACCAAGTGCATGGAAAAGAAACCCGCTGATCGCTACGCGTCGGCTGCTGAACTCGCTCAAGATTTAGCCAGGTTTCTGGCAGGTGCTTCTATTTATGCTAGAAATGATTGGAAGCGTCGAGCGCGCAGATGGGTCTCTCGAGAACCTGTGCTTGCGGCTCATTTGGCTCTAGTGCCGATTCTAATTTTCGCATTATTCATAGCGCAATTTCTGACAGTGGACGGGCCAAATGCGTTTACGGACATTGACAGTGCCTTGTGGCGCAACGTTTTTGTTTTGTTTGCTTGGGGTGGCGTTTCCGTTGTGCTTCAAAAAACCCACAATCGGGTCCGCTCGGCTCAATTTATTCCGACGATCTGGGCTGCCGTAGACCCACTGTTCCTCGCTGGATTGCTCTGCTTAAATAATGAGCCAAGAGGGCTTCTTTTGTCTTCGTTTCCTTTGTTGATTTTAGTTATCAGTTTATTTCGGCGTGTGGATTTGATTGCCGTCGCGACTGTTTCTTCAATATTTGGATTCGGAATGGTTCTGATTTATGCATTGGCAATAGACGATTTGAATCCAAGGAATTCATTGGTGACATCGTCTTACAATATCGTCTTTACGGTCGTGCTCTTGTTGACCGGTATCATATCGAGTTTACAGGCGCAAATATTGAACCGTCTGACGCGGACTCACTGACGGTGAATATTTTTACCGATCAACGTGAAGGTTAACCGGCGAATCGGTGTGCCGGGGCACCGGTGGCTGAAACATCAGCGATGAACAAGTCACCTGCCATTGGCTGTTGAGCTTTCGATTTTGGATCCAGGCCAAGTGAGGCCGTCGTAATCAAGAGCTGGTTCATGTTAGGACCGCCGAAGGCACAGGCAGTGGGCGCGGTCACCGGCACTATGACTCGTTCGATTATTTCACCGCTCGTCGGATCAATTTTCGCTATGCAGCTTCCTCCCCAAAACGCGACCCAAAGATGATCGTCGGTATCGATCGCCATTCCGTCAGGAAAACCAAAGCCTTCGGGAGCCTCGAATACGTTCTGGCGATTTTGGATGTTTCCGGTGACCGGATCGTAATCAAACCGAGAAATTTGGCGAGTGGGTGAGTCGATGAAATACATAAAACGCGAATCCGAAGACCAGACAATTCCATTGGACACACCAATTTGGGAACCTAGTCGTTTCGTGATCTCGCCGTTCTTTTCCAATGAATAAAGCGAGCCGGTGAATTGCTCCATATGGTTTTCGGTGCGCATCGTGCCCGCCCAGAACCGTCCGTGCGGATCGCATTTACCATCATTGAATCGGTTGTCCGCGAGTTCAGATTCCGGATCACCAAGGAAATCAATTTTTTCAGTTTCTGGGTCGAATGCGGAAAATCCATTTTCAAGTGCCAATACCAACCCCCCCGATTGCCGCGTCACGACGGTTCCCGGCATCTGGTCGAGTTGCCATGTTCGATTTTCTTTGGATGCTAGATCAAACAAATGCAATTTTTTTTCAACGATATCGATCCACCAAAATGAATTCGTTCGCGGATCCCAGATCGGCCCCTCTCCGAGAGTCGCCTGAATGCCGAGAACTTGCGTTGCGTTGATGGTCGGTGTAAACATTTACGCCCTGAATTAAGGGTGTCGTGGATTCATTGGATTAAGTCTAATGCCGCGACTAATTTTGGCATGTTTGCAGCCTCGCTGCTACCGAGAATTTAGAGGTTGCCAATGAATAATTTTGATCATGAATTCCAGGTTGCATTAGACAGTCGATTCAGGATTCTGGATCGAGTTAAGTACAAGGAAACGAGAATGGCATCTGTGGTTCGGATGGGATTTGTCTGATTTTAATTGCGGTTTGCGGCATTGTCGGTGCTGATGATACAAAGCCTGATATGTCCCAATGGTCTTCGGCGGTCGTGACTGAAAATGGTCAACTGGCTGTCGAGGGGATTCAGTTGGTCAACCAAAAGGGCGATCCGGTGGTTTTGCGTGGCGTCAGTTTTGGCTGGAGCAATTGGTGGAGTCAGTTTTACAACGAGGGGGCGGTCAATTGGCTGGTAAACGATTGGCACGGTACCGTCATCCGCGCGTCGATGGGAGTCGGGCCTCAAGGGAGTTATCTTGATCGCCCTGAGTGGTCAAAAAAATTAATTACAACTGTTGTGGACTCGGCCATCAGAAATGACGTGTATGTCATCATTGATTGGCATGATCATCATGCCCATCAGCGAACCGACGAGGCTGTTGCGTTTATTGGTTTGCCAATGTGTCTTTTAAGTCGGTCGTCAATCAGGAGTAAGCGGTTGTGCACGTTGTGTTGGAATTATGAATTTCATTCCGCTTTCCAAAAAAAACCAGCCCCCAATGGAGCTGGTCGTTCGCAAAGCGATTTAAAGCTAAATGGCCAACTGACCATATGGTTTATCCTCATAACTCTTCGTAGAGAGCGGAAGCAGCAGCTGCGGCCTCAACTCCTGTTATAATTATATCTCCATAACCCGCATCTCCATCAAGCAGTGAAAGTCCGGCTCCCAGGACAAACCCACCGAGGTCAGCCCAGAATTTTCCGTTGCCCCGCTCGATGACATCACCCTCAAAGATGTCGTTTTGGGCATTCCAGTAGGCAACGGTTCCTTTCGCAAGGGAGAGAGAGCCAAGAATTAGGATAGTTTCCTTGGTGGTGAAGGCTTGCGATTTAGTTATTTCGAGGACCTGTTGGTCAATTGAACGGTTGAACGACTTTAGGTCCGAACTCAACATGATTGTCTCTTCGAGTTTTTGAAACGCGCCTTTGATTGGGCCTTTCGTTGAAAGTTGTTTTTGGAAATTCTCGAAGTAACCGTATCCATCCTGCGCACACTGGCATACTTCAGACGCCAATTCTTTGGAAGCCAGCGCTTCAGTAGGTGCAAGATCGTAGACCTGCATGAAAAACAGCGAAGTATGCTGTAACAATGATTTTGTATCTAAGCTTGCGGCCGGTTCCAGTGAGATATTAGCGTAGGTCGTCCGTCCAGGTTTTTTCCGGACACGCATGTCGTCACCCTGTCTGGCCATTCCTGGTTTCTTTCGGATGACTTTGTCATCGCCCTCTCTGGCTAGTCCTGGTTTTTTCCGGATGACTTTGTCATCACCCCGTCTGGCCGCTCCTGGTTTCTTTCGGATGACTTTGTCATCGCCCTGTCTAGCCAACTTTGGCAGCTCGAAAAGATTAAGATTAAGGTCGGGCGTCAGGTAGTCGAGTGCCTCATTGTGCATAGTTCCAACTGCGGCAAGTGGGTTGGGATCAAGCGATTCGTTTCTCTCGGAATTAACGATTTTCCCAGGATTAATATTTGTGACTGAGTCATTGCAGTCACCCGAAGTTCTGCCCCACCCTTTCGCGATCACCAACGTCAGTTTGGAATCGGCCCCCATTGAAATTAAGGTGACTGACCGCATTCCGTAAGACGTTTGAAAAGTGAGATAGGTGAAGTCTGCCGACGCCTGCATCATTCCTGCTTGATCGTCATTTTTGCCAAAGATCAGCTCGATGCCGGTTGGGTTGCAGCGACATGGTTCGGTACAAGTTGCACCGCAGTCCTCGCATTGCTTGACATCCGCTTTGGATGTGATTTCGCTAATGATGCTGGAGGCATCTGAGAGACCAGGATCTTCTTCGGTATCCCTTTCAACGATGATGTCGATTCCCGGGATTGGATCATTGTTTTTTCGAGTACCGGTATTACCAGGCGGGAACATGTTAACAACTTGGCCCTCTTTGGGCATGTTTTTTGTGCGGCCAGGCGGAAACATGCTAACAACAACGCCCTCTTTGCTGCCCTGAAGAACCGCAACGGTGAGATGGTCGCAATGGCTGCGTCCTAGCTCGGCGTAGTAAAGGTTAATTAGCTCAGGGGCTGGTTGGCGAACCATGTCCTGGGGGCAGCCCATGGTGGGAATGGGAAATCCAAGCCCCAGAATAAGCATGAAAAGGGCCGTAGAAATTTTTAGTCGCGTGAGAAAGCGTGGCATAATTTGACTCCAAAAAAAAGTGGAAGAGATAAGTGGCGAAATGGGTTACGCAAGTTGTGTGCCAGTTCAAAAACAACCCTTTTTCGCGTCTTTCAAACGCAAAGAGAATGGAAACTGAATCAAATTGAGACAGCTGCCTCAAATTGAGACGAATTATTTAAATCAGCGATCCAAACAGCTGTTTCGAAGACTTGGAATAACCGGCACAATGCAATTCGCCCCGAACGCGGTATCTAATTCCTTCTTGCCGTTGGGAGGATTTTGAGTAGGCGGTGATGAAAGGTCGCAGCCACCAAAGCGGGTGTTCGAACCGGTTGCGACCTGTGCTAACAACTTTAGAGAGGAAGATAACGACGATGAATCCCAAGCGTATTTTGATGTTGGTCGGAGATTATGTCGAGGATTACGAGGCCATGGTGCCCTATCAAATTTTGTTAATGGTGGGGTATCGGGTCGATACTGTCTGTCCTGGGAAAACAGTGGGTGAAACGGTTGCGACAGCAATCCACGATTTTGAGGGCGACCAAACTTACAGCGAAAAACGCGGTCACAATTTTGGAATCAACTTTGATTTCGAGGCAGTGAATGTCGCTGAATATGACGGTTTGGTAATTCCAGGCGGCCGGTCACCGGAGTACTTGCGTTTGAACGATCGCGTGCTGGAAATCGTCGGTCAGTTTTTTGAACGAAATCTGCCGGTCGCCGCTGTCTGTCACGGCCCCCAGATTCTGGCGACGGCAAATGTCTTGGCTGGGCGAGAGTGTTGTGCCTACCCTGCGGTCGGGCCAGACGTTACCTCCGCCTCGGGGACGTTCGTCGAGCCGAATGAGACGTTTGACAATGCTCACGTCGAAGGGAATCTTGTCACGGCGCCGGCGTGGCCGGCCCACCCTGCTTGGATGCGGGAGTTCTTGAAATTATTGGGGCTATCGTTTCAAAGTGGCAACTAGCGTGTAACTTCGTTGACCGGCTAAACGCTGAATTAAATAAACAGTTCGATGGTCATTTTTTATTTTTGATTGGCCACTTTTGCACTCCAACGCGGTCGGCCCAGGCTTGCCACTGGGCGACCATTTCAGCTAATTTCCCAGGGTTTTCTTCCGCTAGATCATTGAGTTCCGTACGGTCGGTTTGCATGTCGTAAAGATGCCATTGGGTAGGTTGGTTGTTTCGATACGCGGAGACAATTTTCCAGCGTCCATCTCGCAGTGCTAAATTACCGTGATGTTCAAAACCTAGAGGAGTTGAGCGTTCGATCGGTCTTCCTGTAAACAGCGGGACAAGGCTGATCCCTTCGGCGGGTTTGATTTTATGTTCTGTGTTCGGTTCGATGTCTGAGTGATAAGTCGTTGGGTATTTTATCCCGGCGACATTGAGCAGAGTTGGCATGATGTCAATTAAATGGGCTGGCGTATTGACGATCGATCCTTGTTGAGCTGCGGCGATGCCGTTAGGCCAGTGGATGATGAAAGGCGAGCTGATGCCTCCTTCAAAGCCGTCATGTTTGTATCCTCGAAACGGTGTATTGGAGACGTTGGCCCAGCCTTGTCCATAACCTACAAATGTATCTTCGCCGCCGGGCATCGTTTCGGGGCCAGTTCTGACGGGGCGTCCGTCACGGGTTTGCATGGGTGTCCAGATTTTAGTTTGGAGTCCGTCTTTTCCCAGCGGCGGAAATGATTTGCCGGCAATTTTTTCAGCGTTGGATGCTCGACCGTAGCCTTCGGCGCAGCCTCCATTATCCTGAAGGTAGATGATCAAAGTGTTGTCATATACCTTTTGGTCTTTTAATTGTTTGACAATTCGGCCAATTCCCTGATCCATACGATCGACCATCGCTGCGTAGACTTCCATGCAACGAATGTCCCATTCCTGATTCTTGTTTTTGCTCCAATCCTGCGCTGCCGGCGACATCGGCCAGGATGAGTCGAGCACCCCAAGTTCGTTCGCTTTCTGATATCGTTGTAGGCGGATATCCTCGAACCCCTTGTCGTAAACCCCGTCGTATTTTTTGATGTCTTCTTCCGGGGCGTGCATAGGCCAGTGAGCCGAGGTATAGGACACGTACATAAAAAATGGGTTGTCTTTGGAACTCGCCTCGTGATCTTTCAAAAATTGGATGGCGTTGTCATTGATTGCATCGGTATAGTAGAAGTTTTTAACTTGATAATCCGGATCGTTCTCTGGCGTGATGAATTGATTTCCGCGACACAGAGTGGCCGGGTCATAAAAGCTGCCTGCGCCGATAATCGTTCCATAGAACCGATCGAATCCACGCTGAAGAGGCCAATTGAAATTGGGTCCTTGCGGGTTAACGTGTCGGGTCACATGCCATTTTCCTGACATGTAATTCTGATAGTCCGCGCCGAGGGCTTCGGCAAGGGTCACACATTGGCGATTGAGGTCACCCCGGTAGGCATCGTACCCGCGGTCGCCTGTCATCAATCCAATGCCGGCTTGGTGAGAGTAGAGTCCTGTTAGTAGCGCAGCGCGGGTCGGGCAGCAGCGGGATGTGTTGTAAAACTGAGTCAGCCGCAGGCCGGAATCTGCTAACTGATCGAGTACCGGTGTTTTAATTTCACTCCCGTAGCATCCGATATCCGAATAGCCCATGTCATCAGCCATGATCAAGATAATGTTTGGTCTCTGAGGGGGCGGGGTTTGCATCGCCGCCGCTTTACCGTGATGAAAAAGGCAACCGACCATGACGAGCAAAATATAGTAAAACGTGTTTTGATTCATGAGATTTCTCAAATTTTTGGTCAAGCGTGGTGAAAGACTCAGCGGCAAGCGGGGCGCAAGTTTCGCGATGCCCGGCTTAAGTAAAGATTGTAACGAAATTACCGAGTCGCGAAATCAGCAAGAACTTAAACGTAGCAGCTGAGGCAAATCCGATCGTGCGTTTGCGAAATCGGAATTATTCTTTTTCGGCAAAAAGACCGAGGCGATGAGCCTGGTTGACCGCTGCCGGGGCGTTGCTGACTCTAAGTTTTTGGTAAATTTGACTGACGTAGGTGTCGACGGTTGTGTAACTAATGTCAAGTTGTCTGGCGATTTCTTTTTTTGCAAATCCCTCGGCAAGCAGTGAAATTACATCCAATTCTCGAGTGGAGAGAATGGGATCAGCAGGTTTGGAGTAGAGTTTTGATTTTAGTCTACTCAAGATGAACTGAGCCACACTTGATTTAAGGGTAGCGTTACCGACCATAACGACGCGAATTCCGTCAATTAGTTGATGGAGGGTTGATGATTTTAAAAGGTAACCTGAGGCGATAGCTGTGAGCACATCTTGTTCTTGATTGGATTGCGTGAGGATAAGGATTTCGACAGGCTCGAATGGTTCTCGCCGATGATCAGCTTGGTGCCGCGTTGAAAAAGCAAGCGACCGATCTGGTAAGTGCTTTGGCCGCCTACAACGAAGCCGAATCGATTGCAGGTGTCTCTCGCGAACCGCTTGGTTTGGGGAAGTGCAAGGCCTTAGTTTTGAGTGCAACCGTACGGCTTCTGTTGAGGTTTAAGGCATTCAATGAACATGTGTCTTATGAGAACATGCTGATGCGAGCGTAAGATATGGCACTTCAGGTGACCAACGAGGATCCAGAAAGTTCGCTTATTCTTTAAACGCGACTGGGGCTACAGGAATTCCAGCGGGGCAAAAAACAAAATGCTCTGGTAAATGACATCAATAAGCAAAAAAAAGCACCGCCTGTCATGGCGGTGCCTAGAGCGGAGGACACGGGGGTCGAACCCGCAACCCTTGCGGGCAATTGATTTCGAATCAACCTGCTAGCCATTCGCTTATCCTCCATTGCCATTCGGTAAAAACCGTGTA